>QWQL01000021.1 GCA_003670825.1 Planctomycetota bacterium | reverse complement strand
TGGAGGCCAGCAGCGGGAGCAGCCAGCAGCCGGTCGTGATGGGGAGCAGGCGGGCGGCCAGCCTCAGGCAAGGCCCGGTGACGAAGGTCGGGCTGCTGGGAATGAAGAGGGTGGCGATCAACCAGGTCAGCCCGGTGACGAATCCTCCGAGCAGGGTGAGGCGGAGGCAGCAGCCGGCAGCCCATCCGGGGCTGGCGGACAGGCCAACGGCGGAACGAAGCCGGGAGTCACGGCGTCGGGTGGCGATGCGACGCGTCAGGATCGTGAGATGGAGTGGGGCGAGCAGGATCTGGCCCATGCCCGCAACGCGGCCGACTTGGCGATCGAGCACCTGCGGCAGGCGGTTGAATCGGGCGACGGCGGCGTGCTCGACGACCTCGGATGGAGCCCGCAGCAGGCCCGCGACTTCCTCGCCCGGTGGGAGGCGATGCGGCGGATGGCGCGGAGCGGAGATCAGCGGCAACGCGGCGAGTTTGAGCAGGCGGTCAGGAGCCTGGGGCTCCGTCCGGCGGGCGTTGGCAGCAGTCGCGAGGTACCGGCCGACGTGAAGGGGGGCCAGGCCGAAGGGCGGAGGAGCCGCCCGCCGAGCGACTATCGAGAGCAGTTCAAGGCGTTCCTCCAGGGTACGGCCGCCGAATGAGCCACGCCTTCGAAGGCCCGCGGTATCTGGTGTCGTTCGGCCCGAAGCGGGTGCCGCACTGCTTCACCGACGTACTCATCCTCGGCGGTGGCCTGGCCGGCCTGCGGGCAGCGCTTGCGGTCGATCCGCGACTCTCCCTGACCGTGGTCACAAAAGACGACCTCCAGGGCTCGTCGAGCCAGTGGGCGCAGGGGGGCATCGCCGGCGTCGTTGATCCCGAGGATCGGTTCGACAACCACGTGGCCGATACGCTCACCGCCGGCTGTGAACTCTGCCATGGGGAGGTGGTTGATTCCGTGGTTCGCGAGGCGCCGGGCCGCATCGCCGAACTGATCGCCTGGGGTACGCGATTCGACGAACGGGATGGCGCCCTCGAACTGGGCCGCGAAGGGGGGCACAGCCATCACCGCATCGTTCATGCGCTCGGCGACGCCACCGGTCGCGAGGTGATGCGGGCGGTGATCGAGCAGACGAAGAAACTCGATAACCTCTCAGTCTGGCCCGAGACCTTCACGATCGATCTGATCACCCACGAGGGCGTCTGCCGCGGCGCACTGGTCTGGAATCCGCGGCACGGCAAGACGCTCGTCTGGGCGCGGCAGACAATCCTGGCCACGGGGGGCGCCGGGCAGATCTACCGCGAGTCGACCAACCCGCCGGGGTCGAGCGGCGACGGCATGGCGCTGGCCTGGCGGGCTGGGGCGGAACTCCGCGACATGGAGTTCATGCAGTTTCACCCCACGGTGCTCTACATCGCCGGCGGCGCGCGGAGCCTGATCACCGAGGCAGTCCGCGGGGCGGGGGCCTGGCTGGTGGATCGCGACGGCAAGCGGTTCATGCCCGACTTCGACCCCCGGGCCGAACTCGCTCCCCGCGACGTCGTCTCCCGCGCGATCACGGTGGTGATGCACCGCACGCACCATGCCAATGTCTACCTCGACCTCTCGCACCTCGATCCGGCAACCGTGCGTGGCCGGTTTCCCGGGATGGTGGCGATCTGCGGCACGTTCGGGCTCGACCTGGCCCGCGATCGGATTCCGGTACGGCCGGGGGCGCATTACATGATCGGCGGCGTGTCGGTGGATGCTGTCGGGCGAACGAGCGTGCCAGGACTCCTGGCGGCGGGCGAGGTCACGTCGAGCGGCCTGCACGGGGCCAATCGGCTGGCGAGCAACAGCCTGCTGGAGGGGCTTGTCTACGGCGCGCGGGCAGGGGAGGCGGCCAGCGCCGACGTGCTTGCCGACGCATCGCCAGACGCAGACACATTTCGCGTGCCGGCCATCGCGCAGCCTCGGGCGATCGACAACGGCACGGCGGGTGAGGCCGCAGCGCTCGACCTCGCCGACATCCGCAACTCGCTGCGAGCGCTGATGTGGCGGCATGTGGGCGTGGAGCGGACGGGCGACTCGCTCGCCGAGGCGCATGCCACCGTGGAGGGCTGGTGCCGGTACGTGCTGCCGCAGCAGTTCGCCGACCCGCAGGGCTGGCAACTCCAGAACATGCTCGAGGTGGCCCGGCTCATGATCCGGGGCGCGATCGATCGGGTCGAGACCCGCGGCGTGCACTTCCGGGCCGACCATCCGGCGACGAGCGCGGCCTGGCGGGCCCACATCGCCTGGCGGCGGGGCGAGACCGCACCGCGGCTCGAGCCGCTTCCCTAGAAGCTGCGAGCGGGGGGGCGTGGCCAAAGCCCTGGCCGAACTTGCCGGGCGGCGTTGTCTCGGAGAGACTAGGAGGGTCGAACAGATCCCCCAGCATCGGATGCCCATGACCGCACGCGATCCCGTTTCTTCCGGCGAGGCGATGATCGAGGCCAACGGCCTCGCCAAGTACTACGGCGACTTCATCGCCATCGAGGACGTCTCATTCCGCGTTCCCCGCGGCGAGATCGTCGCCTTCCTGGGCCCCAACGGTGCCGGGAAGAGCACCACGATGAAGATCCTGACGGGCTACCTCGCCCCCACGGCCGGCACGGCCCGGATTGCCGGCCACGACATGTCGACCGACCGGCTCGCCGGTGCCGAGCGGCTCGGCTACCTGCCGGAGAATGGGCCGCTCTATCCCGACATGACGCCCCGCAGCCTGCTCGAGTTCTTCGCCGACGCCCGTGGCCTGACGGGAGACCGCAAGAAGTCGCGGGTCGAGGCGGTCGTCAAGCAGTGCGAACTGGGAAGCGTGATCGGTAAGGCGATTGGCAAGCTGTCCAAGGGCTACCGGCAGCGGGTGGGCATGGCGCAGGTGCTGCTCCACGAACCCGACGTGCTGATCCTCGACGAGCCGACCAGCGGCCTCGACCCCAACCAGATTCGCGAGGTCCGCGAGACGATTCGGCGGCTCGGCCAGAGCAAGACGATCCTGCTCTCGACCCACATCCTGCAGGAGGTCGAGGCGTTGGCCGATCGCGTCATCCTGATCGCGGAGGGGCGGGTGCGGTTCGACGGCCCCCCGGCCGAACTCCGGCGCGACGGACGCAGCCTCGACGAGCGGTTTCACGAACTCACCCGTTCGGCGTGAGGCCGGCCGCCGGGGCGACGGCTGCGACGGCGTTGCTCCTGACCCCTGATCCCTGACCCTTGATGCATGCCTTGGTCCATCCCTGACACACGTCTCGCACCCAACCCGCGCTTACGAGGAACTGACAGCATGAAGTGGCACGTTCTCGACGCCGTCTTCAAGCGGAATTTCGTCGCCTATTTCTCGAACCCCACGGGCTACGTCTTCATCTGCGTGTTTGTGCTCCTAGGGTCGCTGGCGGCGTTCTGGCCGCCGGAGTTCTTCAACTCAAACCTTGCCAACCTCGACCAACTCAACCGTTACCTGCCCTACATCCTGCTCGTGTTCGTGCCGGCGATCACGATGAGTGTCTGGGCGGATGAGCGGCGGCAGGGTACCGACGAACTGTTGCTCACGCTTCCCGCGAGTGACTGGGAGGTGGTGTTTGGCAAATACCTCGCCGCCGTGGGCATCTACACGGTGGCCCTGATCTTCTCTTGCATCTGCAACCTGATCCTCTTGCTGAGCTGGGGCACGCCCGACGCCGGCCTGTTCCTCGCCAACTACCTCGGGTATTGGTTCGTGGGCCTGGCAATGCTCGCGATCGGCATGATGGCGAGCTTCCTGACGAGCAACCTCACCGTAGGCTTCATCCTCGGCCTGATGTTCAACGCGCCGCTCGTCTTGGCAGAGCAGGCCGGCACGGTGATGGGGCCGTCCGGGGCGGCACGGGTGAAGGGCTTTAGCCTCGCTGAGAACTTCTCCGACTTCGGCCGGGGCCTGGTGAGCCTCTCGTCGGTCGCCTACTTTTTGGGGATCGTGACGGTCTGCCTGTACCTCGCGATGGTGCTGATCGGTCGGCGGCACTGGATGGGCCGTCGCGACGGCAGTCCGATGGGCCTCCACTACCTGGCCCGCACGGCGGGCCTGCTGGCGGCGGCGGTCGGGGCCGTGCTGCTGCTGCGGTCGACCGACGTGCGGTCGGACCTCTCTCAGGAGCAGATCAGTTCGCTCTCGTCCGACACCCGCCGGCTGCTGCGGACCCTCGACACGCCGCGACCGATCGACATCAAGGCGTACGTCAGTCCCACCGTCCCGGAGGATTATGCCCAGACGAGGATCAACCTGCTCAACACCCTTCGGCAGGTCGAGCGTCTGGGGCGCGGCAAGGTCAACGTGGAGGTGATCCCGACCGAGCCCAAGACCGAGGAGGCCGCCCTGGCCAGTCAGCAGTACGGCATCGAACCGCAGCGGGTGGTGTCGCGGGTTCGCGGCACCTACCGCAACGACCAGGAGATCTTCCTTGGCTGCGCCTTCACCAGCGGGCTGGAGAAGGTCGTGGTGCCGTTCTTCGACCGGGGCACGCCGGTTGAGTACGAACTCGTGCGATCGATCTGCACGGCCGCCCAGCAGAAGCGGAAGCGGCTGGGCGTGCTGACCACCGACGCCGACCTGTATGGCGGCTTCGACATGACGAGCGGCCAGCAGCGGCCGCGGCAGGCGCTCGTTGAAGAGTTGGAGAAGCAGTACGACGTAGTGCAGGTCGACGCCTCCACGCCGATCATCGAAACCTTCGACGTGCTGCTCGCAGTGCAGCCCTCGTCGCTGGGGCCCGAGCAGATGGGCCACTTCGTGGCCGCCGTGCAGGCTGGCCAGCCGGTGGCGATCTTCGAGGATCCGCTCCCTGTGATGATGCAGGGGGTGCCCGGCACGGCGCAGCCGCGGCGGAGCCCGATGGGGCCGATGGCGATGTTTGGCGGGCAGCAAGGTCAGCCGAAGGGCGACATCAACCTGCTCTGGGAAGCCCTTGGCGTGAAACTCTCCGCGGGGGCCGGCCGACCGGCGATGGGAGCGATGGGCACGGCGCCCTACGTCGCCTGGCAGAGCTACAACCCGCACCCGAAGCTGCCGCTCGAAGATGAGTTTGTGTTCATCGACGCCGCCCTCGGTGCCGAAGGGGGCGACAAGGGGGCGGGCTTCAGCGGCGAGCAGCCGATCACCCGCGGCCTGCAGGAGGTGCTGTTTCCGTTTCCCGGGGCGCTCGAGAAGTCGGGAGCGGCCGAGGTCACGTGGACGCCGCTGGCCAGGACGGGTAAGCGGTCGGGCACGATCGAGGTCGAGCGGGTCGAGCAGGCCCTGCAGGGGGGCGACACGCGGATGCTCCGGGCCTTCGAGAAGCCCGGTGACGACACGATGACGCTCGCCGTTGCGGTCGAGCGGAAGCAGCCGGCGGCGAAGGAAGGGGAGCCCGAGCCGAAGCCGATCAGGGCGGTCGTCGTGTCGGACATCGACGTGCTGTCGTCGGTGTTTTTCGGGATGCGGAACCGCCGCGACGACATGTTCAACTTCGACTTCGACAACGTGACCTTCGCCCTCAACGTGCTGGATTGGCTCTCGGGTGACGAGCGGTTCGTCGAGGTTCGCAAGCGGAAGCCCAGGCACCGCACGCTCCAGCGAATCGAGGATGCCGTGGCGACGTCTCGCGAGGATGCCGAGAAGCAGCGGGCCGCCTTCATCGCGGAGTTCGATAAGGCGGAGCGTGACGCCAACGACGCGATGCAAAAGGAGGTCGGGGCCTTTGAGAAGAAGATCAAGGAGATGGAGGATCAGGGCGACTCCAACCCCCAGGCGGCGATGCAGGCGATGCAGCAGCTCGCCAGCAGCCAGCGGCTCGCCCAGCGGAAGCTCGACACCAAGATCGAGCAGCTGCGGCGGAAGCGGGATTCCGAGGTCGAGACCGTCGAGCGAAAGCTCGAGTCGACGATCCGCCGTGAACAGGACTGGCAGAAGTGGCTGGCGGTGATCCTGCCGCCGATCCCACCGATGGTGGTCGCGTTTTTCGTCTTTTTTCGCCGCCGTGCGCTCGAGCGTGAAGGCGTCGCGAAGTCCCGGCTCAGGTAAAGGGGAGGAATGCAGCGATGCGAGCAGATCACGATACAACGGCACAGACGACAGGCGGGCTGTCCCCCGCGACGCAGCGGACGGCGAGCTTTCTCGCGATTGGTGCCGGGCTTTTGCTGCTGGGAGGCTGGCTGAACGTCCGGCCGACTCTGCGGCAGCGGGCGCTCGTCGGCGTGGAGGAGCAGGCGAAGGTGCTGTTTCCCGAGCTTGCCGACGCGTCGAAGGCCGCCAGCCTGGAAATCGTCTCGTTCGACGACGAGACGGCGACGCTCAAGCCCTTCAAGGTGGTCCGGTCCGGGGGCGTGTGGGTGCTGCCATCGCACGAAAACTATCCCGCCGACGCCCGGGAGCAACTCGCGGCCGCGGCCACCGAGCTGATCGATCGTCCCGTGCTCGACGTGGTCAGCGACTCGCCTGGTGATCACGAGACTTACGGGGTGATCGAGCCGGATCCCGAGAAGGTGAAGGTGGGGATGACGGGCGTGGGACAGCTCGTCGAGATCCGCGACGCGTCGGGCAACAAGCTCGCCAGGCTGATCGTCGGGAAGGAAGACAAGCGGCCGGCAGCCGCGGCGGGGGCCGGTGGCCGGTCGCTGCGGTTCGTGCGGCGGGCAGGACAAGACCGCGTCTATCGCGTCGACCTCGACACCGCCAAGTTCAGCACGACGTTTGATGATTGGATCGAGAAGGATCTCCTCAAACTCTCGCCGTGGGACGTGCGGCGGGCCGTCCTCGACGACTACTCGCTCGGTGCGGTCGAGTCGGGGGGAAGGATCCGAGTCGAGCAAAACCGCAAGGATCGGATCGAGGTCGCGTACGACGACAAGGATCAGCGA
>QWQL01000004.1 GCA_003670825.1 Planctomycetota bacterium | reverse complement strand
TGGCGGTTGCCAGGCCCCTGCCGGCCAAGCCGGAACGCGCCGTCTTTGTCGGTCTGGGCAAGGGCCCGAGGCCGGGAGGCATCGAGCGGCTGAAAGACGACCTGCACGCCCTTCGCTGGCTTGCCGTCGATCCGGATGGTGCCGGAAACCTCCGTGATTCGCAGCCACCAGTCACCGCACCCTGTCGCTGCGAGGCAGGCCAGGAGAATGACGGGCGTCAGGCGGCGGCTCCACGGGGATGTTCCACGGACCATCAGGCGACCTCCAAGGGCTTCGAGTCGACTACTTGTCGGTGCCGTCGGCCCCGATCGAATCGTCGCGCCGGGCGACTCCGCAGAGCACGAGCGGCTCGATCGAGTCGGAGAAGAAACGTACCGAGCCATCACCGATCAGGAAGTTCGCCCCGCCCTGGTGCCAGCTGCTGAACCCCTTGCCGAAAGAGCCCGATGCCGGATTGAAGTCGTTGATGTACCAGCCGCCAGAGGAAGCCGTCGGATATCCCGTCGGGTAGTTGGGAGAACTCGGCCCGGCGGTCCGAGCCAGGCAGCGGCCCGCGCCGTTTCGGCTTGTGCCGTTGGAGGGCTTGCCGTTGCCAGCCCAGACGGCGGCATAGCTTCCCCTGCCCGCATCGGCGGCTGCAGCGGAGACGGCTCCCGCTCGTTCACCGGCAAGGAGTGTCTTACTGAGGCCGTCGGGAAACTTCTTCAGCTGAAGGCCACGGGTCATGTCGCGGAAGCCGAAGAAGGCGCCGCCTGAGTCGTTGGCATTGTTTGGGCCATTCGAGCCGCTGCCGGCCGTATTGACCTTCCCGTCACCCGCGCTGCCAACGTAGTTGCTCGTCGCCAAAAAGAATCCCGAGGCAAGCGTGGCCTTGTCGCCGAAGTCAGAGAGTTCGTTCAGCGCACCGGTATTGTCGGAGGCGCAGCGATACATGCTGATCGGGGTCTGGAGGGCGGCCTTGATCGTCGCGGGAGGCGACGGCAGATAGGTGTCGAGTTCGGTGGTGCCCGTATTGAGTGCCGTGAAGAGCTGCGAGTTTTCGGTGTACGGCAGGATGAACACCCCCCATCCCCATGCCGACCGGTTGGTGTTCACGTATTCAAACCCGGCGGGAAGTGTCTTGGTAGCGCTCTCGTGCGAGAGCATTCCCAGCCCGATCTGCTTCAGGTTGTTGCCGCAGGCCATGCGCCGGGCGGCCTCTCGGGCCGACTGCACCGCGGGTAGCAGCAGGCCGATGAGCGTGGCGATGATCGCGATCACCACCAGGAGTTCGACGAGTGTGAAACCAAGCTGGCTGCGTCGGGAAGCGTGACGCCGGGAGCATGACGTGAACATGATGAAAACCCTCGGGCGTGCCGGCGAAGCGCTGGCGACCGTGCCGTGTATTCCAAAGACCAAGAAAAGTATACAGCCTGAGCCGGCGGCGCGGGAGTGGTCTTTCCGCAGTGATTCCGGCTTAGGAACCACTGGCGGCCGGGGCCGCATGACTCTCGACCGCCCCGTTGCCGGGCAGCATCGGCCCGGAGACCCCACGAGCGGGCTTGAGCCAGGCGTTGCGAACCTCCTCCGTGTGCTCACCCAAGCGCGGCCAGCTCGGCTGGAGGGCTGGCTTCTCGCCGTCGATGCGAAACGGTGTGCCGGCCGTGAGCACTCTAAGGCCGTCTCGATCGACGAGCGGATGCCACATCCCGCGGGCGGCCAGCTGGGGGTCGGCGAGCACATGCGACATATCGTTGATCGACGAAGCCGGAACCCTCGCCTGCTCGAGGATCGAAAGCCACTCGGCCACGGAGCGAGCGGCGAGGCGGACGTTGACCTGCGATTCGAGGTGCGCTGCGTGGTGGCAGCGGTCTTGATTGGTGGCCAAGAGCGGGTCATCGGCGAGCGGCTCGTCGCCCAGCGCTCGGCAGAGCGTCCGCCAGAGCTGGTCGTTGCCCGCCGCGATCACGAGTTGCCCGTCCGCCGCCCGAAACGCCTGAAACGGCGCGATCGACGGATGGCGGGTGCCGAGCGGCACGGGGGGCTCTCCGGACAGGGTGAATCTCGCCACGGCGTTCTCGAGCACGCTCACCGAGCAGTCGAGCATCGCGAGGTCGAGGTCACATCCCACTCCACTTCGTTCCCGTTCCCGCAGGGCAGCGCAGATGCCGGTCGCCGTGTAGATGCCGGCAAGAATGTCGCTGATCGATGAGCCGACGCGGACAGGCTCGTCGGCATCATGGCCCGTGAGGCTCATCAGGCCGCTGCGAGCCTGCACAATCACATCGTAGGCGGCCTTGCCGGCGTCGGGGCCGGAGCGGCCAAATCCAGTGACTGACGCATACACGAGCCGGGGGTTGCGGGCCCGCAGCACGTCGCTCCCAAAACCAAGCCGCTCCATCGTGCCCGGCCGGAAGTTTTCCACCAAGACGTCGGCCCGATCCAGAAGCGCGAAAAATGTCTCTCGACTGTCTGGATCCTTGAGATCGAGCACGACGCTCTTCTTGCCACGATTCACGCTGGCGAAGTAACCGCTCTCGCCGCTCGGCAGGAAGGGGCCGTACTGGCGGGCATCGTCGCCACCGTCGGGCCGCTCAATTTTCACGACCTCGGCGCCCAGGTCGGCGAGCATCATGGTGCAGAACGGGCCGGCCAAAACCCTCGTGAGGTCAAGAACCCGGATCCCTGAAAGCGGCTTCATCGACATCGTGGCGCGGTCTCCGTGGTCCGCCCTCAGTGGGTGGCCTTAAGGTGATGATTCAGGAACCGGAAAACGGCCGCCTTCACGTCAAACGCTTCGTAGTCGAGATCGAAGGTGTGCGGGGCACCTGGGATTTCGATGAGTTCGTGTTCCACGCCCCCCTTGGCCAGCGCCGCCGCGAACGTCCGGCTCTGGGAGACATCCACCACGGTATCGCCCGTGCCGTGGATCAGCATCACGGGCGCGTCTCCCGAGTCGCAGTAACTGATCGGCGACGCGCGACGATAGCTCTCCGGATCTTCCTCCCTCGTCTTGAGGAACATCTTCATGTCGTGGTAGTTCATGAGGTCGACCGCGCCGTAGAGATTCACCGCACACCGCACGCTCGTGGGTATCTCGTCGCGGGCCGGGGGTTCCAGGCCGTCCCTGGGCCCCGTCACCGCCAGCATCGCCGCCAGATTGCCCCCCGCCGAGCCGCCGATCACTCCGATCCTGTCCGAGTCGATGCCCAGGCGATCGGCGTGTTGCCGCAGCCAGCGAACGGCCGTCTTGGCGTCCTGTAGGTTTCGCGGCCAGGTGGGCTGCTGGATGCCCTTCGACCAGAGCAGGTAGTCGATGCTCATCCCCACATAGCCGTTGCGGGCCAGATGCGAGCCGATGTTCACCTCGCGGCGGCGGTCCTTGTCGCCGTCGTTGAAGCCGCCCCCATGGATGATGATCACGGCGGGCAACCGGTGATCCTTTGGCATCTCCAGAGGGAAGTAGAGGTCGGCCTTCTGGGTGCGGTCTGCGGGCAGGTACGACACGTCCCGCTCCACGCGGACATCGTCCGGAAACACGACGGTCCGCTCCTTCCTCTTCACGGCCGGCTTCTCTGCCGCGGGCGTGCTCGCGGCGGCGCGATCCCCGGTTGAGACCCGGCCGTCAAACGTGTCGGCGATTCCGTACACCCGCTGGTTGAGAGCCGTCATCTCCTCGATCAACGGAGACCAGGCAACGTATCGCGATGTGACGATGCCCTTGTTGGAGTCACGGTTGGAGGGATCGACCTTGGTGTCGTCGGGATCGTTGTCGGCGTAGCGGTGCCAGTGCCAGCCCACGCAGTTCCGCGTTCGCAGCAGACCGAGGGCGAAGTTCTGGTAGAAGAGGCCGCGATCCCGCTGGGCACGGACGAGCCACCCCGCGCCGCCGGTGTTGCCCAGGCCGCTGTCGGCCCCCTTGGCGTAGTGCTCGGTGACCATGAACGGCCGGCCCGATTCGCGGGCCCACATCGCCATCTGCTCTTCATCAGGCGTCCAGGCTCGGTAGTAGTTCACGCAGACCACGTCGCTATACCGGCCGGCGGCGCGGAAGACCTCGGGCAGATCGAACACAGGCTCGTGGAGCCGGACACCAAGGAACAGGTGGTGAGGATCGACTGCGCGGACGGCGGCCGCGACGATCGAGAGGTAGCGATCGACGGCAAACTCGAGAAACGCCGAGCGGTCGGCAGCGGTGATCCCATCGGCTGCAGGAGCGTCCCCAGTTCGGCGGGCATTGAGCCAGTCGTGGGCGGCAGCATGGCCCGGATCATCGGCCGGGAGGCGGAGATAGTTTTCGAGCATCGCCCGGCTCCAGGGCATCTCGTTGTCAGAGAAATGTCCTAGCAGCAGCGGATCGTCACGGTGCTCGGCCAACTGCGCTGCGTGCTCGGCACAAAACTCCGGAAACTCCGGGTCAAAGATGAACGGGCAGTTGCCGGGATAGCCGACATGCCCGGCCTTCATGAACGTGCCTCCCCGCTTCTTGCCGTAGGCCGACATGAAGCTCCAGAGCCGGGTGGCTGCCAGCGGTTGGGGGGCCTCGTCGAGAAGGTCATGCGTCGACCAGGCTCCGGCGGTGTTAAAGCCCGCCTCGCGGAGCTGCGCCGTGGCTGCAGCCGCCCAGCGACCTTCCGAGCCAAACCGCCTTACGAGAGCCTCTCGGCCACCGTCCGTTCGGACCGGTGCGATCGAGTTCATGCCCCGGCTGATGAAGACCGCGCCCTCGGGATCGACGAGCCACCAGCGATCGAGGATTCGCTCGACGCGGAAGAAGCCCGAGGGGGTCGCTCGGCGGGCCTCGAGTCCGCCAAACCGGTCGAGCGGGCCGTCGATCGGCAGCGGCGGCAGTTCGTCGAGCGTGGTCGTGGCATGCTCAACGAACGGCATTCCCGGCTTGACCGCGGCCTCGATCGTTCGCCCGCTCGTCGGGGACGCCGCCGGGCACGACACCGCCGACCAGGCAACCGCCGCAACCATGATCCATTGTCCGCCCGGCCCGGCACTCGCCATCTCGTCTTTCTCCAGCAGGCTAGGTACGGACACGTCGGCCCGCGGCGGGCCGCTTCGGAGCTTTCGGCCGTGGGGCCGGCCCCGGCTCGCGGGCCACTGATTTCATGTGGGTGATCGATGCCACGAGATCGCCGTACCGCTCTCCCTGGACGATCACATGCTGGCGTAGCGCTTGGGCAGCCTTGTCACCGTCTCCTGCAACCAGCGCATCGACGATCGCCTGATGCTCGGCAAAGGACGTACCCACGCGGTTGCGGATCCGAAGCTGAAGACGCCGGAACGGTCGTAGCCGCCGCTGCAGTTGCCCCGCCTGCTCGGCGAGAAAGGCGTTGTGCGCGGCCCCGTAGATGACCTGGTGAAACGCCTCGTTCTCAATAAAGTAGGCGTCTGCAGACCCCTCGTCGCGAGCCCGCTCGCAGGCGCGGTGCGTTTTCATCAGGTCAGCCTGCTCCTGATCGGTGATCCGGCGGGCAGCGAGCCGACCGCACATGGCTTCAAGTTCGGCCATCACCTCGAACATCTCGCAGATGCGGTGCGGGCTCGCGTCGGCCACGACAGCCCCTCGTCGCGGCCGGAGATCGACCATCCCCGACGAACTGAGCTGAATGAGGGTTTCGCGGACCGGCGTCCGCGAAACGCCGAACTCCTTCGCCAAGGCCACCTCGTCGAGCCGCATTCCTGGCGGATAACGGCCGTCCGCGATCCGTTCCTCGATCATTTCGCGGACAGCAAGAGAGCGTTTGGGGGGCGTGGCAGGAACGCGCATGGGGGAGAAATCCGTCGTGAATCGGGGTGAGCCAAGCTGCGGAACCAAAATCATGCTATACCGCCTCCACTGCTCGAAGTGTATACGATTCAAGCGTCTTCGCATACGAAATGAGGTGGGCTTCCGGAATGCGGCCGCCACGGCCACGCTGGGGAGTGCCTCCGCGGCACCCAGTACGAGCCGACACTCGTGGGCCGCGGCTTCCTGCGGGGAAGATCCGTCAGCCACACGCCGCAGCGAGGTCGGCCACATAGTGGCTGACGTCGGTGAGCATCGCCTCGCGGGGCTGATCAACGGCTTCCGTGATCCGCCGCACGAGCGCCGAGCCCACGATCACCCCGTCGGCCACTTCGGCCACGGCCTTCACCTGCTCGGGGCTTGAGATCCCGAAGCCTACGAGGATCGGCACGCTTGTCTTCGTGCGGAGCCACTTCACCCGGTCGATCAGGCCCGGCGGCAACTCGGTGCGGGCGCCCGTCACGCCCGCCACCGACACGCAGTAGAGGAACCCAGTCGACTTCTTGGCGATCGCCTCCGCCCGCTCAGGCGGCGTGGTGGGGGTGACGAGCCGCACGAGCGCCAGGCCCGCTCGCCGGCAGGCCGTATCGAGATCGTCTGACTCCTCGATCGGCAGATCGGGCACCACGAAGCCCGCGAGCCCCGCCGCCACGGCGTCGGCCACGAAGCGGTCGATGCCGCGACGGAAGATCAGCGAATAGCTGGCCATCGCGAGGATCGGCATCGAGACCCGCGCCGAGGCCTGCTTGGCCGCATCGAACACGTCAGCGAGCGTGAGCCCCTTGCCCAGCGCCCGGGTGTATGAGGCCTGGATCACCGGGCCGTCGGCGATCGGATCGCTGTACGGCACGCCCAGTTCGCAGAGCGACGCCCCAGCCTTGGCGATCGCCTCGAGCACCGCCACGGTCGCAGCAACGTCTGGATCGCCCGCTGTGACGAAGGGCGCGAGGGCCTTCCTGCCCGCGGCCCGGTTGGCGGCGAACACAGCCTCGAGCCTGGCAATCGGAGGCGAGATGGCGGCGGGGGCGGCAGGGGGGATGGTCATGGGATCGGAGCCGGAGGGTTTTGGGGAAACGGTCAGGCCTTGCCGCCGTCGG
>QWQL01000144.1 GCA_003670825.1 Planctomycetota bacterium | reverse complement strand
TCAGCCGAGTCCACCGCCGGCGGTGAGTGCCGGAGCCGCTGCCGCGTCGGGAGACGAACTGGCCGACATCGACCTCGCCATGTCGCTGGCGGTGACGGGCCCGAGTGAGTCGTGGAACCTCCCGCCGCTGCGGGACCGGCTGCGGCAGGCGGCGACGCGGGCCACGTCGCAGGCCGACCGCACCCGGGCTCAGGCGATCGACACCAGGCTGTCGCGATTCGAGACGATCCAAGGACGCCAGCAGACGCTCATCGCCGGCGCGGCCCAGGAGCCGGAGCCGCTGCGAATCGGCGGCATGTGGTCGAGCCTGTCGGCGCTCGGGTCGCGGCCCGTGCGGCCCGGCGTGCTGCCGGGGGGCAAACCGGCCGGCGGCCAGCCCACCTGGACCCCTCCGGACCAGATGGAGACGACCGGCCGGCTGGCGACGGTCATCTCGCGACGTCCCGACGCTCCCCGCTGGGCCGTCGTTGACGAGACCAACAACGTGCTGGCGTTCGTGACACCGCAGCCGGGCATCGACCTGGGTTCGCTCGTGGGCCAGCAGGTATCGGTCCGCGGCGCCCGGGGCTACATGCCGGAATACAAGCGACCCTACCTCGTTGCCTCCGAAGCCCGCGTGCGGATCGCCTCAGTGCCCGCGGCGACCTCGCGGCCCGACACAACGCAGTAGGAACTCACCGCTGCTGCAAGGCGTCGAGCTGGCCGGTGTCCATCCAGCGGGCCGCGAGTTCGGCCTGCACGTCGTCTGTGTGGCGAACGGTCGCCGGTGGCGTGCCCATGTGGCGGCCGCTGGCCAGCGCGACGAGCGTTGAACGATCCTGAGGCAGGGTGCGGGTCATTCGGTCGGCGAGTCGCGACACGGCCTCGGGATTGCGGGCGGCGGCGGCGGCGAACTGAGACACAAACAGGCTGATCTCATGGGCGTTGGTGGCAGCCGAGCGGACGATCAGCGGCTGGAGTGTGCGGGTCACGAGTTCGAGACCAACGCCGTCAACGTCGAGGAAGGCGTCGACCTGCACGGTCTGTCGCGGACGGACCCCCGGCAACGCCGGCTCGGCGACGTAGCGAACCACCACGAGGCACGAGCCCGTGAGCTGCTTGGGGGCCAGCGGCCCGTCGTAGGCGCCCCGGCCATGAAATACGCAGAGCCCGCCGCGATCGGATCGTTCGCGGTGCAGGAGTTGGACGGTGCCCACGGTGCCGTAGCCGTCTGAGAGCCGCCAGCGGCCCGGCGCCGTCGGATCGAGCGCGAGACGGCTGATACCGAGCACCCGCCAGACGTCGACGAGAGCTTCGGGCTTGGTGAGGATGAAGTCGAGCAGCCCGGCGTCGCAGGTGATGCTCGCCGCAGGCAGGTGCCGGTAGAGCGTGGTCTGCTGGAGGGCCTGCTCGGCGACCTGCCGCTCTGCCCGTCCCATGCGATCCAGCGGGATGGCCTCGACGGCGCGACGTCGAACCTCCCGCCCCGACGAGCCTGAGTCGGCCAGGACGCCGGCGATGCCGGCGGCCAGACTCGATTCCCCGGCGGCGCGGGCCATCCCCTCCAGTGCGATCGGGCACACCAGCCCGAGGCACACAAGCGCTGACAAGCGCACGGTCATCGTAGTTCCCCCTGACAGACCCTCCCCGGCACCGCGAGCGGTGCCGCCTCGAAAGGGTATTCGGCCTGGGCGACGGGTTTGGGCCAGAGAATCCGCCGCCGTAAAGTCGGGGGCATCTGGCGGCCTTCCCTGGGCTTCCAGGCCTGCCGAAACCACGGGGATTGGGCCTTGGCCGGTCGCCGCAGGTTCCCTACGATCCCGCCCCGGTCCGGCACCGTTCTGCCAAGGTGGACCGCGTCAGGACCGACCGTGATGCCTCACTCAAGCGAAAGCCCCGAAACCAGCGGTGCAGGCCGCCCTGCCCGTGCGTCGCCCCATCGCCCAGGGCTGCTCGGCCGGCTGCTCGTCGGCTGGACGCGGATCTGCCTGCGGTATCCCTGGGCCGTGGTGATGCTCGCGGTGTTGTCGGCGGCAGCCTCGGGGCTCTTCACGGCCCGAAACCTGGGTTACAAGGTGAGCCGCGTCGATTTGCTCAATCCCAAGAGCGACTACAACAAACTCTGGATCGACTACATCCGCGAGTTTGGCGAGGACGACGATGCCGTAATCGTGGTTGAGGGGGAATCGCGAGACGGCGTGATTGCGGTGCTCGAGGAGGTTTCGCGCGAGGTCCGTCGCGAGGAGTCGCTGTTTCGCTCGGTCCTCCACGAGGTCGATCTCTCCCGGATCCGCTCCAAGGGGCTGCACTACCTCTCGCCGGCCGACCTGAAGGCGATCGACCGGTTCATCGAACGCATGCAGCCGGTGCTCGACGGCGGCTGGGCGCAGCTCAAAGTCGGCACCATGGTCGGCGGCCTGGCGGGGCAGATGGTCGCCGGGTCGCAGCCACAAGACCCAAGCGAGGAGCTGCCGGCGGCGGCGCTCGAACGGTATGTGGAGAGCCTCGTCGTCGGCATCGATTCCAGTGCCACAGGCGACGCGCGGGGAGGCGACTATGTCTCCCCTTGGCCTGGCATGCCGGAATCGCTCTCGACGCTTCGCGACCTGTCGAGCGAACACCTGCTCGCCAAGGACGGTCGGCTTGGCTTCGTGCTGCTGCGGCTCACGAAGGAGAAGGGGGGGTTCGCCGGGGCGTCGGCGGCCACCGACGAACTGCGGCAGATCATCGCCCGCGTGGGAGAGCGGTACCCCGGTACCTCGATCGGCCTCACCGGGCTGCCGGTGATGGAAGACGACGAGATGCGCACGAGCCAGCAGTCGATGATCTGGGCCAGCGGACTGTCGATGGCGGCCGTCTTGATCGTGATCATCGCCGGCTTCGGTGGCGTGCGGCATGCGCTGATGGCCAACGGCGTGCTTGCGATCGGCATGGCATGGGCTTTTGCCTGGGCCACCGCCAGCGTCGGTCATCTCAACATCCTCAGCGTCACCTTCACGGTGACCATGATCGGCGTCGGCATCGACTATGGCACCTACTACATCGGCCGCTACCTTGAGCAGCGGCGGCGGGGCATGGGCTGCGAGCAGGCGCTGTTGGAGACGAGCGGCAAGGTGGGCCCCGGGATCCTCACCGGTGCCATCACCACCGCCGTCGCCTTCTTCGCCGCAGCACTCACGAGCTTCGTGGGCGTGGCGGAACTCGGGCTGATCGCCGGCGGCGGCATCATGCTGTGCTGCCTGGCCGAGCTGTTCGTGCTGCCCGCCGTGGTGGCGCTGGTCGACCGGAGCCGTCTGGGCGGCCGCATTCCTGAGCCGGTGCCGGTGCATACCTGGCTGGGGCCGGTTTTTCGCCACCCGCGGATCGTGATCCTCGCGGCGGTGGCCTTCACCATGGCGATGGCCGGTGGCCTGCACGAGCTCGACTACGACCACAACCTGCTCAACATGCAGGCCGAGGGGCTGGAGAGCGTCGCCGTCGAGAAGAAGCTCCTCGAGGAGTGCGATCAGAGCGTCTGGTACGCCCTCTCGATCGCCGACTCGCGGGAGCAGTTGCTCGAGCGGAAGGCGAAGCTCGTGGCGCTGCCGGGCGTGGAGCGGGTGGACGAGATCGCCTCGCTCCTACCGGTTGACGAGGAGCTCAAGCGGCCGCTCATCGAATCGATTCGCAGCCGGCTCGCCACGCTTCCGGAGCGGTCGCCGGAGATTCCGGTCGATCGGCTCGATTCCCTCGGCGAGACGCTCGCCTGGGCGCAGGCGGAGGTCTCGAAGCGGCCCGGCGGACTGCGGACGGCCTGGCACCTGGAGCGGGCCCGCGACAGCCTGCGGCGGAAGGGGCCTGAGGAGTGTTACAGCGCCGTCGCCAGCTTCCAGCAGCGGGCGGCGGGAGATCTGCTCAGCCGACTGCACGCGCTGGCGGGCATCGCCAATCCCGAACCGCCGGCGCTTGCCGACCTGCCGCCGAGCCTGGTCGAACGATTCGTCGGCTCCAGCGGCCGTCACCTCCTCAAGATCTACGGCCGGGGCGACATCTGGAACTTCGAGTCGCTGGAGAAGTTCGTCCGCGACGTGCGGAGCGTCGATCCGCGGGCCACCGGCAACCCGCTGCAGGCCTACGAGGCGTCGCTCGAGATGAAGCGGAGCTACGAGCAGGCGGGGCTCTACGCGCTGATCGTGATCCTCGCCGTCCTCTGGCTCGACTTCGGCAGCATCCGCCATGCCCTCCTGGCCGCGCTGCCGCTGGCGATCGGCATGCTGCAGACCCTCGGGCTGATGGGGCTGGTGGGCATCGACCTCAATCCCGCGAACCTGATCGGCATCCCGCTGATCCTCGGGATCGCGGTCGATTATGGCGTGCACATCGTGCACGACGCGCTGGAGAGGCCCGGGCCGTACCGGATCAGCGCCTCCACCGCCAACTCGGTGCTTGTCGACGCCCTGACGACGATCCTGGGCTTCGGCGCGCTGATGGTCGCGAGCCATCGGGGCCTCGAGAGCCTGGGCCGGGTGCTCACGCTGGGGGTCACCACCTGCACGCTGACGTCGCTGGTGTTTCTGCCCGCCCTGCTCGCCCTCCTGCCCGGGCGGGCGGCAGCACCCGACGCCGCCGACGCCGGGGAGGCCGCGGAGCAGGTGGACGACGATCTGGCCCTCGCGGCGTGAGTCCCGCTGGCCGATCGGCCGCGGGATCGCGGTTGTGCCGCCCGCCGTCCGCGCGGTACTCCCTCACTCTTTCCCATTCCCGCCTGTGGTGATTCATGAAGCTCAGCATGCGTCGTCTGTTTCAGCTCGCTCTCCTCGTGGCCGCCGCCGTGCCCGCGCCCTGGCTCCTCGCCGACGGTGGCGAGCGGGTCGTGAACCTCGCGATGGAGGATCAGTTCAAGAATCGGCATGAGACGCTGCGGATGTGTGGCGACGTGGTGGTGCTGGTCTATGCCGAACGCAAGGGGGCCGAGGCATCGATGGCGCTCGGCCGTAAACTGCACGTGCGTTTCCACCCGCAGGCGGCGCAGGCGGCGGCGACCGAGTGGTCGCGGCAGCCGGTGGTTGGCCTCGCCGGCTGGCCGGCGGGGAGCGCCCCGCCTGATGTGCACGTGATTCCCGTTGCCTGCCTGCCCGAGGTGCCCAAAGCGCTCGAGGCGGTCGCACGGTCGCGGTTCCGCAAGGACTCGCAGTTTGTGTCGGTGTGGCTCGACTTCGAGGACACGATGCGGCAGCGTTTTGGCGTCGTGCCCGACGAACCCAACGTGGCCCTGATCGACACCCGCGGCTGCCCGCAGGGGGTGATCTCAGGTCACCTCGACGAGGTGCGGTTTGCGGAGGTGGTCAACGTGATCGACCAGCTGCGGCTGCGGTCGCTGCCGGACCGCACTGCTGCCATCCCCGCAGCAATGACCACGGTCCGCTGAGGCGAACTCACGGCCGGCTGCGCTCTTTCAGCCGCCGGCTCGCGCGGGTGAGCGTGTCCCGCTCGGCTGCCGTGAGGCTTCCCTCGCCGGTGCGGCTGATCTTCGCCAGGATGCGGTCGACCTCCTCGTCGAGCCGGGGGTCGTCGCCCGGGCGGACGGAGAGCGGCCGTTCGTCGTCTGGGCGGACGATCCGCATTCGTCGCCGGCGGGCCAGCCAGCCGGCCGGCACGCTCGCGAGCCCGTCGAGCCGCCAGCCCCGCCAGGCGTACATCAGCCCGAACACGGCGCCCCCGAGATGGGCGAGGTGGGCCACGTTGCCGCTGCCCTCGGCGGCACCGCGGACATCCGAGACGAGATACAGGATTCCCAGCGCCCAGACGGGCACCGGCAAAACGCCGTACACGAGCACCGTCTGCTTGGGGAAGTACCAGATGAAAGCGGCGAGCACCGCCATCACACCTCCCGACGCGCCGACGAGGCGGCCCCCCTGGCCGCCGAAACCCTCGCCGACCACCCAGGCGAGGCCGGCGAACACGACTGCGGCGCAGTAGAAGCGGAAGAACTCCCCCCGTCCCGTCACGGCCTCGAGTTCCCGGCCGAAGAACCAGAGCGTGAGCATGTTGAACAGCAGGTGCATCGGCGAATACTGGTTGTTGGGCTGCTCGAGGCTGGGCCCGTCGTGCAGGAAGCCGTAGCTGAGCAGCGACCAGAAATGCTGCGGATGAGTCGGCAGGTCGGACCGCAGGCAGAGCAGGTCGTTCAGCGAGATCCGCAGCGAGAAGAGTTCGCGGAACAAATCGCCGGTGAGAATGAAGTTGGCCAGCCAGATCGCGACGTTGAGGGCGATGATCGCGTTGACGGCCGTCCATTCCGAGGCGAACGCGGAGCGGCGATCGGAGGAATAGCTGCGATCCTGGAATCCCATCGCCGATTGCCGCCGCCTGGCGGGTCCACATGACGGAGGCGGAAGGCCGCCTTGCCGAAGGCCGCATCCTACGGCCGGCGGGAGCCCAGGGGCAACCATGGCGGACCGGTGCGGCGGTTGCTGCCCTGCGGGGGTAGCGCGTGTGCTACGCTCTGGCCCAAAGATTCCAGGAGATGCTGCCGAGCCGAATCGGCCTCCGGACGTCCGTTTCACAAGAGGATATGACGACGATGGCCACCAATGGCGGGCTGGGCAGGAAACTGCGGATGGGGATCGTCGGGGGAGGGCAGGGCTCGTTCATCGGTCGCGTGCATGTCACGGCGGCGGTGCTCGACAACCGGGCCACACTCGTCGCGGGGGCGTTCTCCAGCGATGCGGCCCGTGCGAAGGCGAGTGCCGCCGACTACGACGTGCCCGACTCGCGTGCCTATGGCTCGTGGCAGGAGATGCTTGATCGGGAGCAGACCCTGCCCGTTGGCGAACGGATCGACTTCGTGACGGTCGCCACACCCAATCACCTGCACTTTCCCGTGGCGAAGGCGGCGGTGAAGGCGGGCTTTCACGTCGTCTGCGACAAGCCGCTCAC
>QWQL01000208.1 GCA_003670825.1 Planctomycetota bacterium | reverse complement strand
TGTACAGTCCTCTGCGGCCGGGACACTCGCCGATCGAGATCCTGCACGCCGACGTCGGCCCCGAGGAGGCTCTCTACTGGGAAGATGGGCTGGTCCGCGTGCATGTCGTGGCGTATCGCGACGACCCCTCGAGCTACCGGGAGCCGCGGTGCCGGCTGTGGGTCGATCTCTCCGGTCGGGTTCTGAAGCAGGAGACGGCGATGTTCGGCACCTCGATGACGTTCCTGCGGCGGACAGACGACGCGGCAGCGTCGCTTGCCAAAGATGGCGGGTCGGAAGCCGCGGCGACGAGGACCCGCATGCCATGATCGAGTTCGATCACGTCACCCGGACCTATGGCCCGAAGACCGCCGTGTCGGACCTGACGCTCGCGATCCCGCGGGGCGAACTGTTCGCCCTGCTCGGCCCCAACGGCGCGGGCAAGACCACCACGATCAGGATGCTCGTCGGACTGCTCCACCCATCGCGGGGCGCCGTCCGGGTCTGCGGTCACGACCTGGTGAAGGATCCGCGGGCCGCCCACCTGCACATGGGATACGTGCCCGACGAGCCCTGCCTCTACGACAAGCTCACCGGCCGGGAGTTTCTCTGGTTCATCGCCGACATGTTCGGCATGCCACGGCGGTTGGCCACGTCACGGATCGATCGCGAGATCGAACACTTCGAACTCGGTGAGTTTGCCGACGACCTCGCAGAGAGTTACTCCCTCGGCATGAAGCAGCGGCTCGTGTTTGCCGCCTCACTCCTCCACGATCCCGACGTGCTCGTCCTCGATGAGCCGATGGTGGGCCTCGACCCGCGGAGCGTTCGAATCGTGAAGGACCTCCTGTCGGCCCGTACCCGTGAGGGCATGACCGTGTTCATGTCGACCCATACGCTGGCGATGGCCGAGGAGATGGCCGACCGGGTCGGCATCATGGTTCGCGGGCAGCTGCGGTTCCTGGGAACCATCGCCGAGCTGCGCGAGCAGATGTCGCTCGAGTCCACGACACTGGAGCACCTCTACCTCGAGGTCACTTCCTCCCGCAGCCGTGAGTCATGACGATTCGCTCCGTCACGCCTGATGCGGTGCGGCTACTTTCCTTCGAGGATGAGTCGCGGCTGTTCATGCGACTGCGGGCGACGCTGGCCTGGGAGACGGTCCGCTCAATGCTCACCGACGCGCGGCTGCGGCTGACGCTCGTGGTGGTCCTCAGCGGGCTATTCTGGGCCGCCCTCTACGGCCTGTTCATCGAGGGATTTTCCTTTCTCGACGCGCTCCACGCGGAGGTGATCTCGCTGCTCTTCAACGCCTTCTTCTCGTCGCTGATGGTGATGCTCGTGTTCTCTACCGGCATCCTCGTCTACAGCGGGATGTACTGCTCGACGGAGGCCCGCCTCCTGCTCACCCTCCCGGTGAGGGCAGAGACGATCCATGCCCATAAGTTTCGCGAAGCGCTGTGGTTTTCTAGCTGGGGATTCGTGCTGCTCGGCAGCCCGATACTGACTGCCTACGGTGTGGTCCGGCACGCTGAATGGCCCTACTTTGTGCTCCTGCTGCCGTTCATGATCTCATTCGTGATCATCCCCGCCTCCGTGGGCAGCATCTGCTGCATGGCCCTCGTGGCCTGGATGACCCGCCTGCGGATGCACGCGCTGACCATCGGCGTGACGATCGCCGCGGTCGCGGCGATCTGGCTGGGCTGGACGATGTTCTCGCAGACGAAGGTCGATGCCATGTCGGCGGCGTGGTTCGAGCGGACCTTCGCGAGGCTGGCCGTCACCGAGCAGAAGCTGTTTCCCAGCTGGTGGCTCTCCAGCGGCCTGATCGAGGCGGCCCGCACCGACCGGGGGGGCGGGATCGCGGGGCAGGCGCTCTTCGAGTCGCTCACATTCCTCGCGATCCTCGTCGCCAACGCGCTGGCCCTGCGACTCCTGGCCGGATGGCTTGCCCGTGTTGCTTACCGAAAGGGCTTCAGCCAGCTCTCCGGAGAGATGCCCGCCCGGCGGCAACGGCGGCTCCGCTGGTTCGATCAGGCGCTCGGCCATGCCGGATTCGCGACCGGCCGCCCGCTGCGGTTGCTGTTGGTCAAAGACCTGCGGCTGTTCCGACGGGACATCTCGCAGTGGTCCCAGTTCGTAATTTTTTTCGGGCTGCTCGGCCTCTACTTCGTGAACCTGCGGGCGTTCAACTACAACAACTCGTACGCGTCGATGATCGGCTACCTCAACCTCGCCGTCGTCGGGCTGATTCTCTCGACGTTCACAACTCGATTCGTCTATCCGATGATCAGCCTCGAGGGCCGGCGGTTCTGGATCCTTGGCCTGCTGCCGGTGCACCGCGACCAGATCGTCTGGTCGAAGTTCCTGTTTTCGTTCGTGGGGGGCCTGCTGCCCTGCTGCCTGCTGGTGCTGCTCAGCGACTCGATGCTCGGCCTCCCGTGGCGGCTGATCGCCCAGCACGAACTCTGCTGCCTGATGCTCTGCATGGGGCTGTCGGGCATCGCCGTGGGGCTCGGCGCGAGGATGCCAGACCTGCGGGAGTCATCGCCGTCGAAGATCTCCTCCGGATTCGGCGGTACTCTGAGCCTCGTGATCAGTTCGCTGTTCATCATGTCGGTGGTCGTGGTGGCCGCCGTGCCGACGCACCTGTTCCTGATTTCCAACACGATGGGGTCCGGGGTCGTCGCCCCAAACGGCATCCTCGCCTGGGCGGGGGGGCCCTGGGGGGCCACCGCCGGCGTCATCCTGGTGGTGATCCTGGGGCTCACCGCCACGTTCGTGCCCCTCGTGCTCGGCCTCCGGGCCTTTCGGCGGCTCGAGGTGTAGTCGGTTTGGCTTGCAATCGGGTCCCGGCGGCTGCGAGCGGGCGGGTTACGTCCGGCTGGAAAATGCGGTTGTGAGAATGCCGTGGGATGGTGAGAATCCCGGCCCGTTCCTCCTTGCCACCCATGATCCACCAACCAGCCCTCCCTCGTGTCCGCGGCCGCCTTCCCCTCCGGATAGGTGCCGTCCAGTACCTCAACACGAAGCCTCTCGTGCATGGGCTTGCGGCGGCCGGCGTTGACGTGGCCTACGACCTCCCCAGCCGACTCGCCGACCGCCTCGCCGCCGGCCTGCTGGATGTCGCCCTGATCCCGTCCATCGAAGTCATGCGGGGCGGTTACCGAATCGTGTCCGACGCCTGCATCGGCTGCTGCGGGCCCGTGATGAGCGTGAAGCTTTTTTTTCGCACGGCCCCGGCCCGCGTCACCACCTTGGCGGTGGATGAAGGTTCGCGAACGAGTGCCACGCTGGCCCGCATTCTCTTGGCGTCGCGACATGGCGTGCGGCCCCGGATCGAAGTGCTGCCGATCGGCTCAGGCCTCGGCCACACCACGGCGGACGCCGTGCTGCTGATTGGGGATCGCGCGATCGATTCCAGCGGCTCGGCCGAACGGGCCGTCGGCTCCTTTCAGCTGATCTGGGATCTGGGCGACGAGTGGTGCCGCTGGACCGGGCTGCCGTTCGTATTCGCCGTCTGGGCGGCCCGAGACGGCATTGAGACCGGCCCGCTCTCCCGGCAACTCGCCGGGGCGCGAGATGCCGGCCGCGCGAACCTCGCGGCCATCGCGGCTGCTGAAGCCGCGGCGCACGGGCTCACCGTCCCGCAGTGCCTCAGCTACCTCCGCGACAACCTGCATTACGATTTGGGGCGGCAGGAACTCGCTGCCCTCGAACACTTTCAGCGGCATGCGGCGGCCCTTGGCCTCGCGCCGCCTCCCGGTCAGCCGCGGTGGGAGGCTCGCGGAGCAGCGGCCGTGCTGGCATCGGTGCCACCCACTTCCACCGGAACCACCGCCCGATGAACGTCAGCCCGATTGCACCGATTCTCGACAACGTCGTTGCCGGTAAACGGCTCTCGTCGGCTGACGCCGTGCGACTTCTCGAGTCGCACGACCTCGCAGCGATTGGCCGGGCCGCAGATGCCATCACTCGACGGCTCCATCCTGAGCCCTTTCGCACGTACAACATCGATCGCAACATCAACTACACCAACATCTGCACGGCGGTCTGCGATTTCTGTGCGTTTTATCGCGGCCCGAAGCATGCCGAGGGCTACGTGCTGGAGCGGCGGGTCATCCTGGAAAAGATCGAGGAAATGGTGTCGGTTGGCGGCGACCAAATCCTGATGCAAGGGGGCCTGCATCCCACGCTCACCCTGGAGTGGTACGAAGAACTGCTCCGCGATATCAAATGGCATTATCCGCAGGTCAACATCCATGGGTTTTCACCCCCGGAGATCTATCACTTCACGAAAATCTCGAAGCGGCCACTGGGCGAGGTGCTCGAGCGACTGGCCCGTGCCGGGCTCGGGTCGCTGCCAGGTGGTGGCGGCGAGATCCTCGTCGACCGGGTTCGGGGGGCGATGACCCGTGGCAAGGTGATGACGGACGACTGGCTCGAGGTTCATCGGCAATGGCATCGGATGGGCGGCCGCAGCACGGCCACGATGATGTTTGGTCACATCGAGACACATGCTGAACGGATCGAGCATCTCGACCGGCTTCGCGAACTTCAGGACGAGACCGGCGGATTTACCGCCTTCATTTGCTGGTCGTTCCAACCCGACAACACCGAGATGGATGACATCCCGCCCACAGGTGCCTTCGAGTACCTGAAGACGCAGGCCGTGGCCCGGCTCCATCTCGACAACTTTGCCAACATCCAGTCGAGTTGGGTGACGCAGGGCCGCGAGATCGGCCAACTCGCGCTCCTCTACGGCGCCAATGACATGGGCAGCCTGATGCTCGAAGAGAACGTCGTCAGCGCCGCGGGCACGGTGCACCATCTCACGCTGAAAGAGATGCGGTCGGCCATCTCGGAACTGGGCTGGATCCCACGCCGTCGGAATGTGTTCTACGAACTCTTCGAGGAAGAGCCCCCTACCCCGACGGCCGATCTGCTGCAGACTCGGTCGCGGGCCGGCCAACTGCCCGTCGTCACGACAACGCCGTGAACCGCTGCGGGCGTACTGACCTGACGATCCGGGGCGGACATCTGCTGCCCATGCGCGGCCCGGTGATCGAGGGTGGGTGGGTGCGGATCCGGCGGGGCAGGATCGTGGCGATCGGCCAGGGGAAACCTTCTGGCGAGTCCCAGGTGGTGGACGTTCCCGATGGCGTGATCCTGCCAGGACTCGTCAATGCCCACACGCACCTCGAGTTTTCCGACGTCCGAGCACCCCTCGACCCTGCGGGGGGCCTACCCGAATGGATCGGCCGCGTGATCGCGGTTCGGCGGGGGCGGGCGGTGGCCGAAGGCGGAGCGGAGCGGGTCGACGCGGCGATTGCCGCCGGGCTGCGGGAATCCGCTGCCGCCGGCGTCACCGCCGTGGGCGAGATCGCGACGGCCGTGCCGGCCGCGGGCTATCCAGCCAGCGGGCCGAGGCTGCGGGTGTTTCGCGAGGCGCTCGGGCTGTCGACGGCTGCCGGAGAGCTCGCCCTCCGGGCAACCCTGCGAGACGTCCATCGCCTGCTGGCGGTCGGCTGTCCGGCAGGCCTTTCGCCGCACGCCCCCTATTCCGTCGCCGCCCGGCTCGGCCGATCGCTGCTGGCTGCGGGTAGACAGGTGCGCCTTCCAGCGGCGCTGCACCTCGCCGAAAGCATCGCCGAGGAGGAGCTGCTCACCTCGGGCGGCGGTGCCTTTCGGGATCTGTTTGAGGCGCTCGGCGTCTGGAATCGGTCCGATCCCCCGCTGCTGATACCTGCCGCCGAATGGATCTCCCTGCTGGCCCGCGGGCCACGGGGCATCGTCGTGCATGGCACGCACCTCGACCGCAACCCCGAGGCGCTCTCGCGACTGACGCGGCACCGCGACCGGTTGTGCATCGCCGTCTGCCCGCGAACCACCAGGGCCCTTTCGGGCGTGCTGCCACCCGTCGGGGTCTTTCGCGATGCAGGCCTCCGCATCGCGATCGGCACCGACAGCCGCGCATCGAACCCAGACCTCTCGGTGCTCGCCGAGTGCGCTGCACTGGTCGCCGCCAATGCCGCATCACCCGAGGAAGTGGTGCGGATGGCCACCGTGAACGGGGCGTGGGCCCTCGGCTTCGACCGTCGCTGCGGCATCCTCGCCCCGGGCCGTTCCGCCGACCTCGTCATCCTGCGGCCCGCGATGCGGCACAGCGACCCGTTTGCCGCCGTCGTCGATCCCGCCACACGGGTGACCGCCACGCTCCGCGGCGGCCGGGTCATCGCCGGGTCACTGGCCGGCTGACGCCTCCCCGCCGATCAGCCGGAGGATGTCGGCGGCAGGAACGCACATATTAAGTCCCATCTGAAAATCGCCCGGCAGGAGTGGCTCGTCACTCACGGCCGTGGCCTCGTCGCCCGCAGGCTCGTCGCCAGAGTCGTCGAGTCGTTCATGCAGCCGCCGGCCCGCGGCTTCTTCGTCCTGCGCATAGACTGCCAGCGTGCTCGATACCATGCCGACCACGTTGCCGCGGTCGTCGACGAGCGGGCCGCCGCTGGAGCCGACGGCAAAGTCTGCCGTGGTGGTGAACATCGTCTTCGCCTGCCCGTCGGCGCGATGCACGAAGTACCTCGAGAGAATGCCGTCGGTGAGCGTGTACAGGCCGCCGTCGGGGTGGCTCAGGGCGTGGATTCGCTGGCCGGGCCTCGCACCGCTCACGCAGGCCAGGGGCGGCAAGGCTTCGGCCCCGTCGAGCTGGCAGATCGCAAGGTCGGCGAACGGGCTCACGGCCAGCAGCTTTGTGACCGGATAAACGACGCCGTCCGCCGTCATCGCTACGAGCACCGGAGACTCAAGAGCGTCCACTACATGAAAGTTTGTGGCAACGACCCCCGAGGCGTGAATGACAAATCCTGTGGCCAGCGTGACCTCGTATCTCCCCGGCTCGGCTGCCGGTTCGAGGGCTGCCATCACGACCACGCTC
>QWQL01000202.1 GCA_003670825.1 Planctomycetota bacterium | reverse complement strand
TGCCCGCCATGCGCCGCAGACGAATCATGGCCGTGGCTCCGCGGCGGCTCCCGGGAGCCGCCAAAGAACACCCGCTCGACGGCCCACAGCATGTACCAGGCGCCAAGCACCACGCCCCCGACGGCCAGCAGCGCCATCGCCAGGTAGGCCGATTGCCAGTTGGCCGCGACCCCCGACCAGGCCCGTTGGAACGAGCCGGCCAGGATCATGAACTCGCCCACAAACCCGTTCAGCCCCGGCAGGCCGATGCTCGAAAACGTGAACAGCATGAAGAATGCGGCCAACCAGGGGGCCTTCGACGCGATCCCGCCGAGGCTGGCGATGTTTCGCGTGTGGAACCGCTCGTAGATCATGCCGACCAGCGCGAACAGGCCTGCCGACGAAAGGCCGTGATTGACCAGCTGCAGGGTAGCGCCCTCGGTGGCCACCGGCGTGAGGGCGAAGAGTCCCATCACGATGTAGCCCATGTGGCTGACCGACGAGTAGGCGATCAGCCGCTTGAGGTCGGTCTGCACGAGTGCCACCAGCCCGCCGTAGATGATCCCCGCCACGCCGAGCCCGAAGAGCCACGGGGCGGCGAGGGCGGTGGCCTCCGGGAGCATCGGCATCGAGAAGCGGAGGAAGCCGTAAATGCCCAGCTTGAGGAGCACGCCGGCGAGATCGACGCTGCCGCCGGTGGGGGCCTCGACGTGCGCCAGCGGCAGCCAGGTGTGGAAGGGCACGATCGGCACCTTGACGGCGAAGCCGGCCAGCAGTGCCACGAACACGATCATCTGCAGCCAGCCCCCTGCGGCCGTCATCGGCAGCGGATGGACCTTCATGCCATCGGTGAGGGCCTCGATGTCGAATGTGACCGTGTTGGTGTGGGCCGTGTGCCAGAGCACGATGGCAAGCAGGCCCAGGAAGGTGAACACGCTGCCGGCGAGCGTGTAGATGAAGAACTTGACGGCCGCCCGCCGCCGCTCGTCGTGCCCCCAGATCCCAATCAGAAAGAACAGCGGCACGAGCGTGAACTCGAAGAACACGTAGAACAGAATCACGTCGCGAGCCGCAAACACCCCGAGCATCGCTGCCTCAAGCACCAGCAGCAGCACGTAGAACCCGACCGGACGATCCGTGATGGCGTCCCAGCTCACAAGTACGGCAGTCAGTGAGAGCAACGCCGCCAGGCCGAACATCCAGAGCGACAGGCCGTCGAGCCCGAGCGAGAACCGGACGTCGAAGATCCCCTCCGTGAGCCAGGGCAGTTCCACGAGGGCGAACGGCAGGCCTGACGCGGTGGCCGGTTCGGCGAGGAAGCGGACGATCAGCCAGCCGGCGAGGGCGAGCGTCACGCAGGACGTGACGGCCGCGCTCTGCCGCACGGCGGACGTGCCACGGGATCCCAGGAACCAGGCGACGACCGCACCGACGAGCGGGGCGGCGATCGTGAGCAGCAGGTGAGTGGAGGGGCTGAAGCCGTTCATGCGAGTGAGGTGGTTCTTTCTAGCCCATGGCCCGCGCGACCAGCGCGAGCACGATCAGGAGCGTGCCGATCACGCCCGCAAGGGCATATCGCTGGAGGAGCCCCGACTGGAGTTGCCGGACGATTCCCCCCAGCCCGAGCGGAGTTCGGGCCACGAGGTCGACGAGGCCATCGATCACGTAGCGGTCGAAGACCGCGGCGACCGTGGCCAGCAGCTCGAGCGGTTTGACGATCACCGCCGCGTAGATCTGGTCGACGTAGAAGCGGTTGGCGAACAGAGTCTCAAGCGGGCCGAGGAACCGCTCCATCTGCGGCCCGTCGCTCCGCTTGCCGAGGTGCCCGAGAGCGGCGATCACGATCCCGATCGCGGCTGCGAGCGTGCCCTGGATGGCAAGATCCCAGTGGAAGACGGGGGGCACGGCGGTCGAGGCCACCGACGGGGCCGTGAACGAGGGCGTGGCGGCGAGAAACGTCGCCAGCGAGTGACTGCTGAACAGCCACCAGCCGCTCACGGCTGAGAGCCCGGCCAGGATCACCAGCGGGATCGTCATCGAGGGGGGCGATTCGTGCGCTGCGGAGCCCGCCCCACCGTGCGAATGGTGCGCCGCCTCCTCAGGCACCCGGGTGGGGCCGGTGAAGGTCATGAACACTGCGCGAAACGTGTAGAAGGCGGTCAGTCCGGCCGTGATCAGCGACATCCAGAACAGCAGTCGCCAGGTGGCGGGGGAGTTGATCGCATCGAGCCCGGAGCCCCGCACGCCACCGGCCAGTTGGGCCGCGTCGGGCGTGACGCTCGCCAGGCGGAAGACCGGGCCTGATGCCTGGAAGGCTGGGTTCAGCGCGGCATGGCCGCCGGTGGGCGCCGACTCGTGCTGCTCGCCGTGGGCGTCGGGCCAGCCCCGCGAGTGCAGCGAGGCGAGGATCTCATCCTTGCTGAAGAAGCCGGCGAATGGGGCCACGCCCGCCAGGGCGAGCGAGCCGACCAGGAAGGTGGCCGCCGTGATCGGCATCACCCGCCGCAGGCCACCGAACCGCCGCATGTCGATCACGCCCCCCATGGAGTGCATCACCGAGCCGGCCCCCATGAAGAGCAGAGCCTTGAAGAACGCGTGGGTGACGAGATGGAAGATCGCAGCCGTGAAGCCGAGAAGCGTGCCGGTGCCGAGGCTCGCGAACATGTAGCCGAGCTGGCTGATCGTGGAGTAGGCGAGCACCCGTTTGAGGTCGTTCTGCACGGTGCCAATCAGCGCCGCGATCAGGGCCGTCGTCGCTCCCACGACCGACACCAGCGTCAGGGCGCCGGGGCAGGCGACGAACAGCGGTGCCGAGCGGGCGACGAGGTAGATGCCCGCCGTCACCATCGTGGCGGCGTGAATCAGGGCGCTGGCCGGCGTGGGGCCTTCCATGGCGTCGGGCAGCCAGACGTGCAGCGGGAGTTGGGCGCTCTTGCCACAGGCGGCGAGCAGGAGCAGCAGGCAGATCGCGGTGCCGACCGCACCGCCGACGTAGCCCGCGGCATCGGCGAGCCGGGTCGCTCCGAGAATGCCCGGCAGGGTGGTGCCGTCGGCGAGCGACGTGTCGTGGAAGTTGAGCGTGCCGTAGGTCATCCAGAGCAGGAACGTGGCCACCGCGAGGCCGAAGTCACCGACGCGGTTGACCAGAAAGGCCTTCTTGGCGGCCTTGGCCGCCTCGGGCCTGGTGAACCAAAAGCCGATCAGCAGGTAGCTGCAGGCGCCCACCGCCTCCCAGAAGACGTACACGAGCAGGAAGTTGCTCGCCGCCACGAGCATCGTCATCGAGAACACGAACATCGACACCAGGGCGAAGAATCGCGGATAGCCGGGATCGCCGTGCATGTAGCCGATCGAATAGATGGCGACGAGCAGGCCGACGAAGGTGATGATCACCAGCAGGGTCGAGGTCAATGGATCCAGTCGCAGCGCCACCGGGATCGAGAAGGATGTGGCGGCGCTCGAGGCATCCGCCCCCGATGCCTGGGCGTCGGGCACGCTGGCCCATTCCCAGAGCGTGGTCACCATCTCGACCGGCCGGACGGCATGCTCGTGCCCCGATTCTCCGACGCCCACTTCGCGGGCCATGCCCACAAGCAGCGTGATCGCCACGGCCGCCGAGCCGGCGATCCCGGCCACGGCCGGAAGGTGGGCCCGCGGGCCGAGGACTCGGCCGAGCGCGACGGTGAGGATCGCTCCCACCAGCGGCAGGAGCGGCACGAGAACCAGGAGCGTCGATGGGGAGAGGTCTGGCATGGGTATGCGGGTCGGGCTGGGACCCGCTATGGGGCGGAACTGTGGGGAAGAACTGTCTAGACCTGCTCGCGCTCAAGCAGGGCATCCTCGTCCACCGGCGGCTCGATGCCGGCGGGGGTGAGTCGTGGGAACGCGTGCGGGACCGTGTCGACCGCGGGCAGCTCGTGGTCGACCACCCGCGGCAGGTTTGATTCTCGGAGCGACTGCCAGGCGGCCGAGTCGAGACGGCCCGTGCGTGAGAAGGCCTGCAGCACAAACACCAACGCCACGGCCGCTTCGCAGGCGGCGACCGTGAGCACGAAGATCACGAGCACATGCCCCCCCCAGTCGCCGTGATGCCGGCTCCAGGAGACGAGGCTCACCGAGATGCCCTGGAGCATCAGTTCGGCACACAAAAACATCACGATCAGGTTCCGCCGGGCGAGGATGCCGACGAGACCGAGCGCGAAGAGGATGGCGCCGACGACCAGGCCGTTGAGAACGAGCGGGGCGGGGGTCATGAAACGGCCCTCCGGGTGGCACGGGCATCGCCGTCGCCCAAACCCCCACCGGAACCCCCACGGGACACGATCGCGATCGAGCCGACGAGGGCGACGAGCAGGAGCACGCCTGCCACCTCAACGGCCAGCAGGTGGCGGCCGAAGAGTTCGCCGCCGAGGCGGGCGACGTGGTTCTCGGCAAGGAGGTCGACGCCGCCCCGATCGCTGTCGGTGGCCTCGCCATCAGCGGCCGTCGCACTGCCCGCCAGCAGCGCCGCCTTCGTGGCCGGCATCAGGCAACAGGCCGGTGGTTCGGCAGTGAGCCGGCCGATCGTGAGGGAGAGGATGCCGAGCAGCACCGCTCCGGCCACGGCCGAGAGCAGCGGTTCGTTCGACACGCGGTCGTAGGGGGCCATGCCTGCCGGTTGGGCCAGCATGAGCACGAACAGGAACATCACGAGGATCGCACCGGCGTAGACGACGATCGTCGCCACACCGAGGAACTGGGCCCCCAGCACGAGCAGCACGCCCGCCACACCGGCAAGCGCCAGGGCGAACCAGATCGCGGCGTACACCGGCGACCGTGATACGACCGTGGCCGCCCCGGAGATCACCGCCACCAGCGACACGATCAAGAACACCGCTTCGTCACCGAGGCTGCCGAGGCGATGACCGGTGGCGATGAAGCAGGCGAGGGCCGCCAGGCCGAGCAGGCTCCCGAGCCAGCGACTCATCCGCTCGGCGGTGCCCGTCAGGCCACGAGGCAGAAGCAGCCAGAGACTCGCCGCCGTCGAGGTCACGGCCGCTGCCAACAGCGTGCCGGGAGAGAGCACAGGCAGCAGGGAGGCAATCACAGCGTGCCCCCCAGTGCCGTCGACTTCATCGGCTCGGCGTCCTTCGTCATGTCGTAGACGCTCAGCAGTTTTTCCTTGTCGAAGATCATCTCCTCGCGGCTCTTGCCGGTGAGGTCAAGGAGGCTCGTCAGTTCGATCGCGTCGACCGGGCAGGCCTCCTCGCACATCCCGCAGAAAATGCACCGCAGTTCGTCGATCTGGAAACTCTCAGGGTACTTCTCGCGGTCGGGCCAGGGGCTCTCCGTGGCCACGATGTCGATGCAGTGGGCGGGGCAGGCGGTGGCACAGAGGAAGCAGGCCACACACTTCACGCGGCCGTCGTCGTCGCGGTTGAGCCGATGAACGCCGCGGTAGATCAGCGGGTTTCCCACCTTCGGCCGCTGCTCGGGATAACTGACTGTGACCTTAGGGCTCACGAGGTGCCGGGCGGTGGTCGTCAGCCCACCCACGAACAGCGGCAGGTAGAGCCGCTCGGCCAGCCCTAGCGGCTTCTCTTCCAGCCAGGTGATCGACGGATCGGACGGCTTCATCTCAGACCTCCATCAGTTCGCGTGTTGACGTGCCAAGCACGTGTTCCGCATCGAGCGGCCCGGGGGTGCGGATCGGCGTGTTGTCGGTGCCCGACGGCGTGAGCATCCCCGCCGCGATCCAGCCGATGAAGAACACGCCCCAGGGCAGCCCGATGGCCGCGGCCTGCGCCCAACTCTCGCCGAGAGCGGCGCTGAGTTGCGGCCGGAACTCCTCGACGGCGGCCACGGTCACGAGATTGGCCAGCCCCAATGGAAGCATCACCTTCCAGGCGAGATTCATCAGCTGGTCGAAGCGGAATCGTGGCCAGCTCCAGCGAACAAGCATGAAGAACAGGATCACGCCCAGGATCTTGGCCGAGAGCACGGCAAACCGAATGAAGGCCACGACCCAGGTCTCGACGGGCCCCGAGCCCGTCAGTCCCCAGAGGTGCCAGCCACCCAGGAACATGATCACGATCAGGAACGCGGCCGTGACCATGTGGAGGAACTCGGACACCAGAAACAGCAGGAGTTTGATGCCCGAATACTCGGTGTGGTAGCCGCCGACGAGTTCCTGCTCGGCCTCGGGAAGGTCGAAGGGCAGCCGGGCCGCCTCCGCAAAACTCGCGACCAGAAAGACGAGGAAGCCGAGCGGCTGGGCGAAGGCATACCAGACGCCGCTCGAGGCCTGAGCGTTCATGATCACGTCGAGTTTCAGCGACCCGGCGGCGAGCACCACGCCGAGCAGTCCGAGCCCAAGCGGAATCTCATAGGCGACGAGCTGCGCGCTGGAGCGGAGGCCGCCCAGAAAGCCGTACTTATTGTTGCTGGCCCAGCCGCCGAGGAGCACGCCGTAGACCGCGATGCTGGAGAGCGCGAAGACCCAGAGCACGCCGACGTCGAGGCCCGGAGCCACGAGGAGCGGTTCCTCACCGGTCAGGCCGAGTGCCGGGATGGGCGGCAGCGAACTGCCGAATGGGATCGCCGCGAAGATGGCCAGCGATGCGGCGAGGATCACCAGCGGCGCGGCCGTGTAGAGCACCTTGTCGACGTGCCGTGGCGTAAAATCCTCCTTGAGGATGATCTTCAGCCCGTCGGCCAGCGGTTGCCCGAGGCCGAACAACCGGATCTTCGTGAGCGGAATCCCGACACGGTTAGGGCCCTTGCGGTCCTGCACCCAGGCCGCCATCCACCGCTCGACGAGCACGAGATAGGCCGCGGCCGTCATCAGGCCGCCAACGAGCAGGCCGATCTTTACCAGGGCAACGATGGTGGGGAGCGAAGGAAGCAAGGCAGTCATGGGGGGTCAGGCGAGTTGGTGGATGCGAAGGTCGACGCCCGTGGGGGGCATGTCGCCGGCCAGCGCGGC
>QWQL01000014.1 GCA_003670825.1 Planctomycetota bacterium | reverse complement strand
TGAATCGCGACCGGCACAACCTCGCCGACCGCACCTCGACCAGGCATTCGACGATGATCCCCGAGAGCCCGTACGAACATTTGAATTCCGCAAGTGCCTTGTCGTCGACGAGGTCGGACAGCGTGACGAGCGTGCCCTGTTCATCGACGTAGGTCACTGTAACGACACCGGCCGAGAAATACCCTGGCCCTTCGAGCGACGAATCCTTCGTATCGCCCGCCGCCATCGAGCCGACGGTGGCGTCGCCGATTTCCGCCTGGTACGGAATCTCGAGGCCGCGTGACTGGAGCCACAGATGCAGTTTTTTGAGCCTGCAGCCGGCCTGCACTCGCACAACACTCCGCCCTGCCGCATCGGTCTCGACGCCGAGGATCTCGTCGAGCTTGAGCGTGCAGAGGAGCGTGCCGCCGTCGTTGACGACCGTCCGCGTCACCGAGAGCATCGAACCGACGGGGCTCACGGGCGAAGGAAATCGGATCGGATCGACCACAACCGCCTGCACATCGGCGTAGCTGATCGGCTCCACGTAGACGGCCGGCCTGGTCTCGTGCGTGAGACCCCAGCTCTGGTAGGTGTGCCCCTCGTTTTCAAGCAGACCTTGATACGGCACGCGAGCGGGCACGGGGCCGGGCGATGGTGCGGCGACATCCGGCTCCGTGGCCAGAACCTGCCCGCCAGACACAGCGGCCGCTGTCGCGACGCCGGCGACGGCCGCGACGGCAGCCCGGAGGACGGCCCGACGCGAGGGGGCCGTCGCATCGAGCACTCGACCGGCCGTTATGGTGCGAGACTGATGCACGTCCTTTTTTCTGGTTCTTCGGGGAATTTCGTGGCTTGAACCGGCCAGTTCGAGGGACGCGACGATTCGGTAGAGTGCCGAGATGGAAACACTCTCATCGCATTACGCCCGTTTGCTTGGCCTCAATGACTCCTGGCGGGTGGAGTCTGTCGACCTCCAGATCGAGGATCGACGAGTTGAGATCCGGCTGTCGCACGTCGGTTCTGGCGTGTTCTGCCCCGAATGCGGCGAGGCCTGCGGCCTCGCCGATCATGCCGACGAGCGGCGCTGGCGGCATCTGGACACGATGCAGTTCACGACGGAGTTGGTCGCCCGACTCCCACGAAGCCGATGCCCGGAGCATGGGGTGAAGACCATCGTGCCGCCATGGGCGGGCAAGCACTCCAGATTCACCCTCCTCTTCGAAGCCTTTGCCATCGAGGTCCTGCAGGCCTGCCGCACCGTGAATGCCGCGGCCGCCCTGCTCGGCCTCTCCTGGGATGCCGTGCAATCCATCATGGATCGCGCAGTCGCAAGGGGCTTGGAGCGTCGAGAGACGACGCACATCCCCCACCTGGGTATCGACGAGAAGAGCTTCAGGAAGGGGCATGACTACATCACCGTTCTCACTGATCTCAATGGTTCCCGTGTTCTTGACGTGGTCCCGGAACGCACCCAGGCGGCTGCCGAGGCCGTCCTCCAGACGCTAACGGTTGAGCAGCGACAGGAGGTTCGGGCGGTCGCCGCCGACATGCTTCCAGCCTATGCGAATGCTGTGGCGCAGCAGCTTCCGAACGCCGAGTTGGTGCACGACAAGTTTCACGTCGCCAAGCATCTCGGAGAGGCGGTCGATCAGGTTCGACGGGCCGAGAACAAGGCCCTCCAAGCCGAGGACGATGACCGTCTCAAAGGAACGCGGCAGCTCTGGCTCTTCAACAAGTCGAATCTGTCTTCGCAGCAGCGGCGACGCTTCGAGGCGATCAGGCATAACGGACTGAAAACAGCCAGGGCGTGGGCGATCAAAGAGGAGTTCCGCTGGTTCTGGCAGTACGTCTACTCCACGAGCGCCAAGGAGTTCTTCGACCAGTGGTATGCATGGGGCGTGCGGTGTCGTCTTCGGCCGATTGTCCGGGTGGCCAAGATGCTCAAGCGACATCTGCCCAACCTCCTGAGCTACTTCCTCTACCGCATCACCAATGCCACCAGTGAGGGCTTCAATAGCGTCATTCAGGCTCTGAAGTACGCGGCCCGCGGGTTCCGTTCCTTCGGGAACTACCGCACTCGTATCCTCTTCTATTGCGGACGGCTCGACCTCAGGCCTCAGCTACCTTGCCACTGAAATCCCGGAAGAACCTTTTTTCTCCGATCGCCCGTTTTTTCTCCGATCGCCTGGAGCTGCCGTCGGCCTCCTCACGCCCCGAGCCACCAGCGGCAGCGACTACAGACACTTCAGAAACTCGAGCACGGCGAGCCGCTGCTCCTCCGTAAGATCGTCGCCGAAGGTGTGACCCGTGTTGAGCATGCCGGTGCAGAGTTCGGGCTTAGTGGGGTCGACTTTCACGTTCTTCACGTTTGCGAGCGACTGCTTGAGCGCCTCCCACTGCTCCGGCGAACGCCAGTCGGGGTCGAAGACGCGGACATACGGCTCCTGCTCCATCTGCTCCAGGATCTGCTGGTGGCTCTTCGCTGATTCGTCGATGAACTTCCAGCCGATCTGGGCCTGGTCGTAGTTATTTGGGTCGGTGCTGCTGGGCCGCATGGAGTATTTCCGCGGCCTGGTCGACGACTTGAGCAGGTTGTAGACCGTGGGCACCGACGCATTGTGGAGATAGGGGCCACGGGCCCAGATCCCGACCAGCGGCGGTGCGGCGTACTTGTGAGTCACTGTCACCTTGCCACTCAGGAACCGCTTCTTCTCCTCGGCATTCATATCGAACACACCGGTGATCCGCAGCGGGTCGGTGCCGAGTTCGTCCTGGTCCACGAGCGTATTTGGGAAGCTCACGAGCTCGTAGGTCTTCGATTGTGTCTTCTTGAAGTCGCCGTGGCAGCGGGCGCAGGTTTCCATGAAGACTGCGTGGCCAGCATCGGCCTTCTCCTCGGTGACATCAGCGATGAACGGATACCGGGGCGTGGTGAGCGACTTGAAGTATTCCGGAACACACTGCCTGAACACCTCGCGGGCATCGGCGTAATCGGCGCCGAGATGGTCGCGGCTGATCGCCATCGCATAAGTCACGTCGGCGACGTTGCCGGCAAAGCCCCCATCGACATAGACGCCTTGGCCCTCTGTTCCGGCGGTCTTGTATTTGTAGTTGGTCCAGGGCTGAGGTTTGAGAAAGGGGATCAGTGGCACCTGTCCCTCGATCTTCTTCGTGTAGTTGCTGCCGTGGTCGGCCACGAAGAATTTATCGTAGCGGAGCAGGCTCGGCTTGATGCCGTCGGGCCGGACCACGGGCACGAGGATCCCAAAGAAATCGGCGGAGTCAACGAAGAAGCGGGGCAGATTCTTCGCAAACAGAAAGCCCGGGCTCGTCCCGCCGCTGGTCGCCGCGTTTTGATGAAACCGCTCGAAGTCGAGGAATGCGTTTGGAATGCCCTCCGCGAACCGTGGCTCCGGGTTACGGGGATCGGGATTTGAAAAGAGCATGGTTGAATGGCAGAGACGGCAACTGGAGACGATGCCGGGCGAGCTTCCGCCGACGACCTTCGCCTGCGTGCGGAGGAGCCCCAGCGCCACGGTGAAATCCTGCTGACTTTCCGGCACCGGCGGGTGCATGCCGTAGCGGAATTCCATCTCCCGCCACCAGGCTGGGCTGAACTCACGCACTGCGTTCAGGCGGGCTCGCTCCGCCTCGTTGGTTGCCTCCTCGGCCCACGCCTCGTTGAGCGTTTCCAGGCCGTCGTAGCTCCACATCGCTCTTGCCAGATGGAAGCGGCTCTCGATCTCCAGTTTGCCCGCATCGATAGGCCGGCCGGCGGCGATGAGTTCCTGGGTGCGTTCTGACTGGTGGTCAGAGGGCGGAGCGGGCGGGGCGTCGGCGGGCGCGGTCGCGAGTTCGTTTGTCGATCTCTGCGGACGGAACCGGGCTGGCATCTGGATCTCGGGATTGGCCCGCAGTGCGGCGGCGGCCTTGTCGGAGAGCGTTTCCAGCCCCATCAGGTACACCACGCCCTTGTGTCGGGCCAGCGCCTCGGCCGCGGTGTCGGAGAGCGTGGTGATCCCGTGCAGTCCCATTGGGCCTTCGTGCCGAGAGAGGGCCGTGGCAACCTCGTCGGAAATCGTCTGCAAGCTATCCATGCGCACGAACTGCCCGTGCGCCGTCAGGGCCGCGGCAGCCTCCGGCGTGAGCGCCGTGAGCCCGTTGAGCCCGAGCATCCCGTCGTGTTGTCCGAGCGCGGTGGCCGCCCGTGTGGAGAGCTGCTTCAGCCCTGAGAGGCCGAGGTATCCGTGGTGCGCGGCAAGCAGTTCGATCTGGCGGTCGGTGATCCGCTCCAAGCCCGACAGCCTGAGGTAGCCGTTGTGCTGGCCCATGCGTTCGGCAACTTCGTCGCTGATGGCCGTGAGGCCAGTGAGCCAGAGCACCCGTGGGCTGGTGGGAGTGATGAGGGCAAGGGCGGTATCGACTGGCAGTTCGGTGAGACCATTGAGTTCGAGCATAGCGTCCTGCTGCGAGAGCACGGCGGCCGACTCCGGCGAGAGCGACGTCAGGCCGTTGAGCATGATCGCGCCGCCACCACTACTGAGCAGTTCGGCAATCCGCGGCGACAGAACGCGGAGATGGTTCAGTTCCAGATCACCGTGCACGCCGGCGAGTTCCGTTGCCTGCTCGAGCGTGAGCTCCGTCACCGAGGGGCCGACGATATCGTCGGCACGAAGCACCGCGCAAGCGTCCCACATCAGCACCATCACGATGATTGACAGCAGGCGGTGCACGACAGCGTTCATACTCAGATCCTTATTTGCGACAGGCGTTTCTCCCTCGAACCAGCTCCGCGGGAGACCGAAAGGCTATCGCACAGCGAAGAAACCACGCGACTTCTTCAGAGTACCAGAGCCCCGCGGCCTGCGCCGACTGCCGCGTCATGATGCGATGGCTGGAGAGTTGTCGCAGTCGTCACGTTTCCCGAAACCCCCAGCCTCTGCTGAGGAGGCGATTTTATTTTCACCGTGATTTAGGATATTTCTGAAACCAGAGGACATCGCAACCGTGACCGATCGCAACAACGACACCAACGCACGCCTGAGCCAGGCGGTCCAGTCACGCTGGATCACGGCCTGGGTTGGCCTGCTTGTCGTTTTATTTCTCGTGCCCACGCTTTTCCTTGCGCGGGCTCAGCGCGAGTCGCGTCGCCTCGAAAAACACACCTGGGATATGATGCTCGATCCCTCGACGCCCGACCCGGGACATCTCCCCAACGTCGACGTTCCCACCGACCGCGCACGCCGCGTGACGATCGGTTTCTACATGGAATCGATACATGATGTGTCACTCCATGATAGCCGCTGGAATGGTGTCATCGACGTCTGGTGTCGCTGGAAAGACGATCCGGCGGCGGCAGGCGGGGCCGACTTCAATCCCTTCGATCATCTGATGGCCGTCAGCGGCACCATCACGAACCGCAAGGTACTCAGGCAGATCCACGACGGAGTTGACCACTTCGTCCTTCAGCGACTCTGGATCGATTACAGCAAGATCTTCCCGATCGTGAACTTTCCCCTCGATCGGCACCTCCTTATGGCCACATTCGAAAACTCCGACCACCCACGCCAGGACCTGCTCTTCGTCATCGACGAGAATGCCACGGACGTGAGCCGACGGGTGTCGATGACGGGCTACCGCCATGTCAGATTCCACGCCGTGGAGAGTCCCCACAGCTACCAGACCAGCCGCGGTCTCCCTGGCGTTGCCGCCACGGAACGGGGCACCTGGTCCCAGGCCCGATTCGCGATCGTCATCGACCGCTTTGGCTGGGGCCTGTTCTTCAAGATGTTTCAGACGCTGTTCGTGGCCGTGGCCGTCGCACTGCTGGCCTGCTTCATCAAGCCGATCCACGTCGATCCGCGTTTCGGCCTCGGGGTGGGAGCTTTGTTCGCAGCAGCGGCCAATTCCTACCTCACCGGCACCTACGTTCCGGTCACAAACGAGTTCTCCCTGGCCGACGTTATCAATCTCTTAGGAATCGGAACGATCCTCGTCACCCTCACCGAATCGACGATCTCGCTCTGGGTCTACGAGGCACTTGGAAATCCAGCCCTGTCGCGGCGACTCGACCGCATTTCATTCTGGACGATCTTGCTTGGATTCGTCGTCTCACTGAGCCTCATCCTGGCCGGAGCGCTCAGCCAGTCCTGACAGCCCGCCGAGGCGAGGCATTGGCACCGTCCGGCGGTTGGTCCTATCCACTCATCCACGAGGTTTCTCCAGCATCAGCGCAGCATTCTGACTGTGGCTCTGCTCACCTCATTTCTGGCCCTGCAGCCACAGATCGGCCGGAGCTGCACACGGTGCATCTATCTCGGCCCGAGCGACACGGTGCTCGTCGCCCGCTCGATGGACTGGGTCGAGGACCCGGGCACCGAGATCTACAGCTTTCCCCGCGGGATGAGCCGCAACGGTGTCTCCGGGCCGAACACGCTCTCCTGGACCAGCAAGTATGGCTCGCTGACCTGCTCTTTCTACGGCGAGGCGACGGTCGACGGCATCAACGAAAAAGGCCTCGTCGCCGACACGCTCTAGCTTGTCGAGAAGGCGTTCACTGCGGGAAACCGTGTGGTGAATGAGGGTGCGAGGGGCTCACGTCGCGTCCTCCGGTGGCCCGCCTGCGTCGCCAGGGCTTCACCGTTTCTGCGAAACACTTCGCCATCGTGGCGAAACACTTTCGCAGCATCTGCGAAAGCGAGGGGCTTGGGCGGCGGTTTTTTGGCTGCGATGGGTGACCGACCACCACAAGACGGAGTGCAGGTAGGAAAACCTGCACCTACGGGAAGCGATGCAAGCCGGACCACGTAGCCGCAGGTTTCCTACCTGCGATGCACGCTCGACGGTGATGCAGGTAGGAAAACCTGCACCTACGGGGAGCGATGCAAGCCGGACGACCACGTAGCCGCAGGTTTCCTACCAGTACTGTCCGGTTAAGCCGGCGGCTACTCGTCAGAACTCGCCCACTGGCATGGACTTGCGTCAAGGAGTTTGCGCGCACGATTTGAAAACGCT
>QWQL01000045.1 GCA_003670825.1 Planctomycetota bacterium | reverse complement strand
TGACGGCATGCGGAGCAGCGGCTCGAGAATCGCGCTGAGAATGGCGCTGAGAATAACTCTGGGAATCGTGCTGGGAGTCGCCTTCCCCTGGGTGGCTACCGCCGTGCCGATGGGCCCGATCTCGGCCGCGGATTCGGCGACGGTCGTGCCGTTGCTCGACGAACTCGCCGCGGCCGGCCCGCTGGCGGTCTCCGCCAACGGCCAGACCGCGTATGTTGTCGACGAGTCTCGCCGGGCGATCGTGGGCTTTGATCCGTTTGACCCCACGCGGCGGCGGGATGCGATCGGGCCCGCGGCCGACACCGAACCGATGCTGATCGCCGTGGCCGGCCTGCCGGGCGACATGCTGGCCGTGGTCGAGCGGGCGGGTGATGCCTGGTCGCTCGGCACCTACCGGGTTCGTCCGGGAGACGCCGCTCGGGCGGCGGAGCCGCTCCAGCGCCTGGCGATCGGGCGGGCGACTGCCGCCGACGTCCGGGTCGGCGTCGCGGTCAGCCGGGCACGGGATTGGTTTGCCGTGGCCGGCCTGCCGGAGGGGCTGCCGCCAGTGGTGCGGGCAGTCTTCGCGGGCGCCGGCGTGCGGCCCCTGTCGGACGCGGGCTGCCCGCCTGGCATGAATGGAGCCCGTCCGGTGGCGATCGCCGTCAGTCCTGCCGACGAAGTGGTGCTGTTTGAGGCCACGACGCCGGCGGGCCCCGCCACGCTCGCCTATCACGGCCCCGGGGGTCGCGAGCTGCTGCGGCTCGATACGGGCCTCGCCGATGTCCGGGGCGCTACGTTTAGTCGCGGTGACGGCACGCTGTGGGTGATTGCGGGTGCCGCGGCCGACGCCGACCGGCAGCCCGACGGCCTGTGGCGGCTCGATGCCGTCATGCGGCGGCGGCGTCAGGCCGTGCAGCCAGTGCTCGTTGCCCGGCTCACCGACCCCAGGTTTCTCGTCGGCGTGTCGGAGCGGAGTCTCGTGGTCGTTCATGGAGGCGAACGTCGACAGGTCGTCCGCGTCGACCCACATCCGACCACCACTGAGCGGGCCGAGCGGGCCGAGCCACCAGAGCCACCACGTCACGAGGAGGATTCCGAGCCATGACCACGACACGGCGCATGAAGATTGAGGCGATGCTGAAGGACGATCCTCAGGATGTGTTCCTGCGGTACAGCCTGGCGCTCGAGATGGAGTCGGGGGACGAGTGGGAGGCCGGGCTCGAGATCCTCGAACAGCTCGCTCGCGAGACGCCCCCCTACGTGCCCGCCTTCCACATGGCCGGGCAGCATCTCGTCAAATATGGCCGCATTGACGATGCCCGCCGGGCCCTCAGGGAAGGCATCGAGGCCGCGCGGGCCGCGGGCAATTCCCACGCCGCGGCCGAGATGTCAGAGCTGCTGATGAGCCTGGGCGAGGCGGGTGAGGGCTGACGCACGGCGGCCTTCAGCCTGCATCCGGTGTACATGGATCGCCGGCTCGGGGGCGGCAAAAGTCGCGTCGCCGGGGCGAGGATACGCCCAAGGCTCCGCGAGCGTTCGCCGACCCCCTTCGCCTACCCGTCCGCGCTTCCGCAGCCGGCGATAAGCGTAACGTGAATGCGATTCAGCCTGCCGCGGGCATCGGCTCCGCCGACTCGGCGCCGCGTGTGATCACGAAGCCCATCTCCGCGATCATCTTGTAGTCGGCCTCGGGGAGTTGTCCCTTCGTGGTCAGATAGTCGCCGACGAACATCGAGTTGGCGGCATAGAGACCGAGCGGTTGCAGGCTGCCCAGATGGATCTCGCGGCCCCCGGCGATCCGGATCTCCGCGGCTGGATTGACCATCCGCATCATCGCCAGCCCGCGGAGGCAGTCGCGGGCGTTGATCCGGTTGACCTGCTCCAGCGGCGTGCCGTCGATGGCGTTGAGGAAGTTGAGCGGGATCGACTCCACGCCGAGGGCCCGCAGATCAAGCGCCATGTCGACGAGGTCGTCGTGCGTCTCCCCCATGCCCATGATCCCGCCGCTGCAGAGTTCGAGCCCCGCGGAGCGGCAGGCGGCGAGCGTAGCCACGCGGTCGGCGTAAGTGTGGGTGGTGCAGACCTCGGCGTAATGCCGCTCGCTGGTGTTGAGGTTGTGGTTGACCTTGTCGACACCGGCGGCGGCGAGTTGTGTGGCCTGCTCGGGCGTCAGCAGGCCCAGGCAGGCGCAGATGTTGAGGCCGTACGCCTGCTTGATCCGCGGGGTGATCTCACAGACGAAGTCAATCTCCCGCTGGGTCGGGCCGCGGGCCGAGATCACGATGCAGAACGTCTTCGACTGCTGCTCGGAGGCCAGCTTCGCGGCTTCCATGAGCTTGGGGGCCGAGAGCAGGTTGTAGCGGGGGATTTCCGCGTCGGAGACCTTCGACTGCGAGCAGTAGCCGCAGTCCTCCGGGCAGAGGCCGCTCTTGGCATTCATCAGGAAGAACAGCTGCACCGTGTTGCCGAAGTGGTGATGCCGAACCAGCCAGGCGGCCGCGAGCACGTCGAGGAGTTCGACATCGGTTGATTCCAGGATCGCGATGGCCTCGCCGCGCTCGATCGTGCCGCCGGCGAGAACGCGGTCGGCAAGGGCATGCCAGCGGCTGGGGGCGAGGTCGCGGGAGGTTTCGGCGAGGGACATGCAACGCGTTCCTGGGATGCAAGGAATCCGGGCCGCGGGATGCCCCGGCCACGGAGGAGAATGGTAGCGATTCCTTCCCGGTGCGTGAAACGGGCCCCCGCCGACGGGGTGATCGACGCGGCACGCCGCGAACGAAGGCCGCCAGTCAGTCCGCGAGGCCCAGCGGAAACGGGCTGAGGTTGACCAGGCCGGCTGCCGTCACGAGGTAGTCGTTTTCGATCCGCAGGCCACTCCGGAGGAGCGGATCGTAGAGGGCCGGTTCGACGGCGATCACCTCTCCCTCCTCCAGCACATCGTCCCACGAGGGGTTGAGGTGCGGGCCCTCGTGGACCGCCAGGCCGATGCCGTGTCCGAGGTGGCTCGACCAGGAGCCGACGTTCGCGGTGGCAAGCCAGTGGCGGACCTCCTCGTAGATGTCGCGACACCGCACGCCCGGCTTGGCGATCCGCTCGACGATCGCGAGCGCTTCACAAGAGTGCGCCCACGCCGCCTGCTGCTCATCGGTTGGCCGCCGGTCCACGGCGATCACCCGCGACGTGTCGGCGAAGTAGCCGCGGTAGGCCGGGCCAAGATCGAGGATGTAGAGGTCTCCGGCGACGCACTCCCGGTTCCGCGGCGGTCCCCCCCGGACGCCGCTGGCGTAATCGTTGCCGGTGCCCGTGAGCATCTCCCCGCAGGAGGCCACCGCCGCCGCCTGCAGCTCGGAGAACACGGTGAGTTCGCTTACGCCGGGGGCCACCACCTCGCGGGCCCTGGCGACCATGGCGCCGGTGGCATCGATCGCCCGCTGGAGCACGGCGAGTTCGTCGGGATCCTTGCGGCGGCGCTGGCGGAGGAGTTCGGGTTCGATGTCTTCGACGGCGGCGTCGCCGAACCAGCGGGTCACGTGTGGCGGGCAGGACGAGAACTCCACGCCCACGCGGCGGGCCGTCCCGCGGGCGGCGAGCCAGTCGCCGAAGACGGCCGCGGAGGCCGCGCGTTGATCGTTCCGCAAGGTGGATCGCCACTTCGCCGCGTAGGTTCGCACCTCGTCGGCAGCGGCTTGATCCACGGGCCTATCGGGACACACCAGCAGCACGTCGCCCGAGGCGAGCACCGCGGCCAGCGGTGAGAATCGGGCGTCCCAGCGATGTCCGGTGAGATACTGCACGTGCTCGGGAGCGACCACGACGACGGCATCGAGCGAGCGGTCTGCCATGTGGCGGCGGAGGCGGTCCTGACGACGGCGGCAGGACGCGAGATCGAGCAGTGGTTCGGCGCCGTTCATGCGATGCTCCCGGAGGGTGTGCGGGAGTGTAGCACTCGCGTCGATGGCTTCATGGAAGGGTGGCGCGACGTCGCCCTGCTCTCGAGGCCGTACCTCACCCACTCCTCAGCTCCTCGGGAGGTGCAGGTTTGTGAGCTGCACCACGATCGGCGTCGGTGACCGCAGGTAGAAAACCTGTGGCTACGGAAGAGAAATCGCCCCCGGTGCCATCAGCCAGCGAAGAAATGGGCCCGCGAACTGACGCCCCGTTCACGGCGTCGCCGCGGGCGGGGCGGGGCGATCATCTGCGACTCGAGCACGTCGGTGATCATCGCCGCATCGATCTCGCCGTTGGTCGCGGTGAACGCGTCACACTGCCCGTCGAAGTCGAGCACGTCCGCGATCGGCCAGACCGGCGTCGCGCGGACCGTGCAGGTCTGGCCCGCCACCTGCATGGCGAGCAGCGTGGCGGTGCGGGATTCGTGCGGGTCGCTGACGCGGAGGGTGGTGGCGTGCATGGGATGGCTCCTCGGGGCGGGGCGTGAAGGCGAAGGCGTTCGCCAACGTGATTCTTCCCTGCATACGGCGTGCCACGCCGAACAGTTCTCGCGAAGTCCGCCAAAACCCTCCGTCAGCCCGCACAGTTTGCCCAGCCTGACAGCCAGCCGTTGCTGGCCAGCCGACCTGGAGGGTTGGGCACCATCATCGGCGTCGCGGCCGTGTAAGTTTTGCCGCCCCAAAACTTCAGCGAGCCCCTTCGGGATGGTCGCCCGCTGCCTGATCGGCGCCGACCGCCTCACCGCTGCGAATGCGGTCGCGGATCTTGGCGGCGAGTTCGTAGTCCTCGGCCTTCACGGCCTCGGCGAGCTGCTCGGCCAACGTGCGGCCGATCTCGTACCGCTGGCGAACGCTTTCCCGCATCTCCTGAAGTCGCTTCACGAGTTCGTCGTCGTCGAACTGCTGCGCCGCATCGTACCGAGCGAACAGGTCGCGAAACATGGTCAGACCCTGGTTGATCTCGCCGATCGCTGCCTCCGGGCCGTTCTCCTCGAGCGCCGCCAAGGCCGCTGCCTGGACGCGGTGAAAGAGCACGAACGGCCGGTACTGCTCGTGCGACAGCGTCCATTCCTCGTCGGGCGAGTGCTCGCGGACGAAATCCATAAACGCCAGGCTGTGATCGGCATCGCGGGCGGCCTGCCGATACGCCCGCAGCGACAGCCAGCAGAGCCGCCGCTGATAGAACTGGGCGAATTCCCGGTCGGACTCGATGCACTGTTCCTTCGTGAGCCGGAAGGCGTCCCCCTCGCGGATCACCTCGCCGACGAGGTAGTCGTAGTAGGTTTCCGCCCCGTTCGGCCGTTGGCCGTCGGGGCGAAGGTCGGTCTCCATCTGCACGACGCCCATGTCGATCCGCATCTGGAGCACGTGACGTCCGGCGCGGGTCTTGATGAGCCTCGCGTTGACCTCACCGGGGCGGAAATCCCAGTTCCGGAGGAGGGAATCGATGTCGCGGGGGGAGGGCATGCGGTGAATCCTTCGTCGTGGTCGACGCGGGCCTCACTGCCCGCGGGAAGATTATATCACCCGCGGCCAGCTGGTCGCGCAGGGGGCAATCATGATTCCGGCTGCTGCCGCATCTGCTTGGTGCGGCCGCGGTGCTTCTTCGATTCCAGCCGTTTGGCGATCGCCGACCGGGGCGTGCGGGTCGCCCGCCGCCGCTTCGGGGGCGTCAGGCTGCGGAGAATGATCGAGGACAGTTTGTCGAGGCACTCGGCGACGTTTCGGGGCTGGTCGCGATGCACCTGGCTGGAAATCACGAGCGCCCCCTCGACGGTGAGCCGCGACCGTTCCGCGGCGAGCATCCGGCCGCGGACGTCATCGGGGAGGTGGGGCGATCCAGCGACGTGAAACCTCAACACGGCCTTGCTGTCGGTGCGGTTGACGTGCTGGCCACCGGGGCCGCTCGAGCGGGCAAACTGCCACTCCAGGGCGTCGCTCGGGATGACCACCTCGCGGCGGCCATCGCTGACGTGCAGGGGGCGGGAGCGGGCCATGCGATGCTGATTCCTCGGAACATCATTATGCACCGCCGCCAGCCCTCGACGGAAGGTAGGCCAAGGGATGGCCTGTTTGTCAAGGGCGGATCGGGGTGGTGGTGCTGTCATCCGCCGCGTCGCCCCCGCATGCGTCTCTCTCGGCCGTGTCACCGCTTCTGGCCGCTTTACTAGACAGCATGCTCGACCCCCTCGCATACTTCCGGCCCGATGAGGCGGGCGATCACGCCGCGCGTGGATGCGGCGACCCCCTGGAGGAATCACGACGATGTTCGATGTTGCCGTTAGCGAAATGACGAGCGCCCGCTGGGATCTGCAGCACGAGATCGCGCGGGTGGCGGAGTACGGCTTTGAGTCGCTCTCGCTCTGGAGGCCGAAGGTGTCGGACCTGGGAACGGCGTCCGCTGCCCGACTGCTCGGTGCCGCCGGCATCCGGGTGTCGAGCCTGCAGTGGGCCGGCGGGTTTACCGGAGGCGACGGCCGCTCGTTTGCGGAGAGCGTCGATGACGCCGTGGAAGCGATTGCCGCCGCCGCCGAACTCTCCGCTCCCGTGCTTGTGATCCACAGCGGCTGCCGGGGGGGCCATACCCGCAGCCATGCCCTGCGGCTCCTCACACAGGCGATCGAGACTGTGGCGCCGCTGGCCTCCCGGTCTGGCGTCAGCCTGGCGGTGAGGCCGGTGGCCCCGCAGGCTGCTCCGGGCTGTAGTTTTCTTGCCGGCCTCGCTGAGACGCTCGCTCTGGTGGAGGGGTTTGGCGATCCGAGCGTGCGGCTTTCGCTTGACCTTTGGCACTTCGGCCACGACGACCAGTTCGCCCACCTGCTGCCGCGGCTCGCGGCGGCAGCGGCGGTGGTGCAGGTGGCCGATCGCTGCGGCCCGCCGTCTCCCGCGGCCGACCGTCTGCCGGCCGGGCACGGATCGCTCCCGCTGGAACGCCTGGTCGGGGATCTTGTGGGCCACGGCTACCACGGGGCCGTCGAGTTCGATCCCGTTGGCGAGGCGGTCGAGGTCCTGGGGTACGAAGGCGTCTGGCAGGAAACGCGGCTGGTGGCCGAATCCTGGTCTGATCG
>QWQL01000122.1 GCA_003670825.1 Planctomycetota bacterium | reverse complement strand
GTCATCTCCTGGACATCGGAGGAGCCCGCGCCCTCGGTGGTCGTGCTGGCAGGACCGGATGGCCGGCGCGAGTTCCGTGACCCGAAGGCGACGGTGGATCATCGCGTCGTCGTCGACGATCTCCGGCTCGGCGCGGTCTACCATTACCGGATCGCGCACCAGCCGGCGGAGGCCCGGCAGTCGCTCTCGGCCGCCTACGAGTGCGACATGTTCTTCAACGACTTCCAGCGACCTGAGGCGGTCGGAGTCGAGGGACCGGAGCAGGCCGAGGCCGAGGCGATGGCCGCAGCCCTCGGAGGTCCGGCCGACCTCTGCGTGCTGTGGGGCGTGGGCGACGGACGGTTGACGGCGGCCCTGGCCGCACGGTCGGGAGCCCGGGTGATCGGCTTCGACGACGATTTCGCCCGCGTGAAGGCCGCCCGCGAACGGCTCCGCGATCGCGGGTTCTACGGCACGCGGGCCGCTGTCCTCGAGGTCGAGTCGCTCTCGGAACCGCTCGACGTGGAACGGTGTGCCGACCTGGTGGTGGTCGGTGGCGGCGCGGCGCAGGCCGCCGCCGCCGCGGAACTCGTGCGGCCGGGGGGCGTGGCGGTGGTCGCTGCCGATGCCGGGTCGCTCGGCGCCGACTTCACGAGCGTCGCGGGAACGACACCCCGCGCCGGGGATCCGACGGCGGGCGGCACGTGGCGGGCCTGGCGGAGGAAGCCGGACCCCACCTCGGGTTCATGGACCCACCAGTACGCGGCGGCCGACAACTCGGCCTATGGCGGCGAGGCCCTCGGCGGCGTCCGCTCGGCGGCTGAACTGCGACCGCTGTGGATCGGCCGCCCGGGCCCCCGCGACCAGGCCGACCGGAGTGGCCGCAAGCCTTCGCCGCTGGCGGTGGGCGGCAGGCTCTACGTGCAGGGTCTCGATCGGATCACGGCGCTCAATGCCGCCAACGGCACGATCCTCTGGCGGCTGGAGATTCCCGGACTGGCGCGGTTCAACGTGCCCCGCGACTCGTCGAACTGGTGCGCCGACGAGACGCACATCTACGCCGTGGTCCGCGATCGCTGCTGGAAGATCGACGGGGCGACGGGCGACGTGGTCGCCCACCTGCCGGCCGCGGCGGGCAAGCGGGCCGACTGGGCCTACGATTGGGGCTACGTTGGCCGCGTGGGGCCGCTTCTGCTCGGTTCCACGGTGAAGCACGACACCGCCTACCGCGACTTCTGGGGGGGCGAGGGCTGGTATGACGACAAGGCCGGCGCGTCCACGGTGAGCACGTGCAGCGACACGCTCTTCGCGCTGGCGGCCGCGGACGGCGGATCGCGGTGGACGTATCGCCGCGGGCAGATCATCAACTCCACGATCACGGCGGCTGGCGGCCGCGTCTTGTTTGTGGAGTGCCGCCATCCGGCGATCGAGGCGAGCGAGACGCATCGCGTGGCGGCGGCCGAACTCTGGCTCGACCAGCACCTGGTGGCGCTCGACGCCGACACCGGCCGGGTGCTCTGGGAACGGCCGATCGACACGGCCGACGGCACGGTGCTATTCCATCTGGCCGCCACGCCCGAGAAGCTCGTGCTCGTCTCGTCCGACTTCCGCTACCACGCCGCCTGCTTCGATGCGGCCACCGGAGAACCCGCGTGGCAGCAGGATTTCGACTGGCAGAGCGACAACCACGGCGGCCACATGTCGCGGCCCGCGATCGTGGGGAAGAAGATCTTCGTGCGGCCCCGGGTGCTCGACCTCGAGACCGGGAAACTCCTGGAAGAGCGGATGCCGGGGGGGGGCTGCGGATCCTACGCCGCCACCTCCTCGAGCCTGATCTTCCGGGCCGGCAACGTGACGATCTGGGATGCGTTCACCGGTGCGGCCACGAGCTGGCAGCGGCTCCGGCCCGACTGCTGGATCAGCACGATTCCTGCGGGCGGCCTCTTGCTCTCCCCCGAGGGGGGCGGCGGGTGCAGCTGTGGCTCGTGGCTCGAGACCTCGATCGCCTTCATCCCCGACCGGCAAGCGGGACCGCGGGTCGAGGGTCCGACGACACCGTTCGTCGACCGCGCGCGGATCGCGATCACGCCGCTCGGCCGTCCGGGGGGCGTCGTCCGCTACACACTCGACGGCACCGAGCCCACCGGGGCTTCGACCCGGTACGACGGCCCGTTCGAACTGGCGGGGACGGCCCGCGTCAAGGCTCGGACGTTCTGGCCCGCATCGGCGGCCGGCAGGGAGGCCAGCAGCGAGGCGTCGTCTCGGGTGGCGGAACGAGCGTATCCGGCGCCGACCGCGACCCCCGGCGGAATCCCGTTCATGGGGAAGCTGCGGGTGGCCTTGGCCGCATCGGGCACCGGCGGCACGATCCGCTACACGCTCGACGGCAGCGAGCCCACGGCCGCGTCACCCGCCGCTTCGGCCGCTCCGCTCGACCTCACGGCGACCACGACCCTCAAGGCCCGGGTGATCTACGACGAGGGCACGCTCAGTCCCGTGATCGAGCATCTCTATGAGAAGGTGGACGACCGCCTGCGACGGCCCGATGCCGTCGACGGTCTTCAGCCGGGACTGCTCTGCGACGCCTACGCCGGCACCTTCTGGGCGACGCTCCCCGACTTTTCGAAGGAGACGCCGAAGAAGACGACGGTCGTCCAGGCGGTGAACCTGGCGCCGCGGACCGCAAACGACGCATTCGGCCTGAGGTTCCGCGGCTACCTGAAGGTGCCGGCGGACGGCATCTATCGGTTCTTCACCACGTCGGACGACGGCAGCCGGCTGTGGGTCGGCGACCAGATGGTGGTCGACAACGACGGGATCCACGCCGCGCAGCAGCGGACCGGGTGGATCGCCCTGGCTGCCGGACTGCATGCCGTGCGGATCGAGTATGTCGACGCGATGTCGAACGAGTTCCTCGAGGTGGCGTTCGAGGGACCGGGATTGAGTCGGCGAGCTCTCCCCGCCGACGCGCTGTTCCACGCACCCTGAACGCCCGGGAGTCACAATGATCGCTGTGACCGGCCTCTGCGTGAAAAGCGGAGACTTCGAACTTCGGGATCTCACCCTGGAGGTGCCGCCGGGCCGGTACGCGGTGCTCATGGGCCGCACCGGTAGCGGCAAGAGCACGCTCCTGGAGGCGCTCTGCGGGCTGCGGCCGGTGCACGCGGGCTCGATCGTCCTCGGAGGCCGCGACGTGACCCGCCTGCCACCGGCCCACCGGGGCATCGGCTACGTGCCTCAGGATCGCGCCCTGTTCTCCCACATGACCGTGCGGCGCCAGCTGGAGTTCGCGCTTGCGGTCCGCGGCCGTGCCGCCGCGGCTGCGGGCCGCGTCGCCGAGCTCACCGACCTGCTCGACCTCGGTCCGCTGCTCGATCGGCTGCCGGCGGGGCTCAGCGGCGGCGAGGCGCAGCGCGTCACGCTCGGCCGGGCACTCGCGGCGGAACCAGCCGTGCTCCTGCTCGACGAGCCACTCTCCGCGCTCGACGACGAGTCGTGGGCGTCGGCCTGCGATGTCCTGACGCGGGTGCAGCGGACGACGAGAGTCACCGTGCTTCACGTCACCCACCGACACGAGGAGAGTCGGCGGCTGGCCGACGTCGCCATCGAACTTCACGCTGGCCGACTGACCGCGACGATCCCCCGCTCCCCCCAGGAGGCCCTCCCCCGATGATCCCCAGCGTGCGGCCCGAGCCCCGTCACCGCGGTACCACCTGGAGAGTCGCCGCGCTCGTCGCGGCGGTCGGCATCGCAACCGTGATCCTCGTGCGACCGGCTCGGCGGGCGACCGAACCGGCGGCTGCCATCGAGTTGGCCTGCGCCGCCGGCTTGCGGGAGCCGGTCGAGAAGGTCATCGCCCGCTACGCCGCCGAGGAGGGCGTCGGGGTCGGCGTCCAGTTCGGCGGGAGCGGGTCGCTCGTCAACCAGATTCTGCTGCGGCGGGCGGGCGACCTCCTGCTGCTGGCCGACGATTCGGGCCTCGACGCCCTCGCCGCCGCCGAACTCCTGGGCGAGACATTTCCCGTGGGCGAGCAGCAGGCGGTGCTCATCGTCAGGGACGGCAACCCCAAGGGCGTCACCGGCGTCGCCGACTTGCTGCGCCCCGAGATCCGGACGGCCCTGGGCAACCCGGACCAGGTCGCGATTGGCCGGGTCGCGAGGCAGGCGCTCGATGCCGCCGGCGGCTGGGCGGCCCTGGAGCAGGCCGTGAAAGACCGCGGCGTGTTCCAGCCCACGGTGGCCGAAGTCGTGACGGCCGTCGCGCTCGGGGCGGTCGACGCCGGCGTCGTCTGGAAATCCAATGCGGTGGACGACGAGCGACTGGAGATCGTGGCCGCGGCGGAACTGGAGGCGGCACGGGCGCCGATCGTGCTCTGCGTGCTGACCACGGCGGGAGCGCCGACCGCCGCCCTGAAGTTCGCCAGGTATCTCACCGCCCGCGACCGCGGCCTGGAGGACTTCGCGGCCGACCACTACTCCACGATCGACGGCGACGCCTGGGCCGACCCCCCCGAGCTGACCTTCTACTGTGGCTCGGTGAATCGCCGGGCCGTGGAGTCGGTCGTCGCCGCCTTCGAGGCCCGCGAGGGGGCGAAGGTGATCACGGTCTACAACGGCTGCGGCATCCTCACCGGCCAGATGCGGGCGATCGCCGAGTGGCAGCAGGGCCGCGGCTTCCCCGACGCGTACATGGCCTGCGACCGCTACTACCTCGACGATGTCGGCAGCCTGTTCCAGGACGACGTCGACGTTTCGGAGACCGAGGTGGTGATCGCGGTGCCCAAGGGCAACCCGCGGGGGATTCGGAGCATCCGCGACCTCTCGGCACCCGGCCTGCGACTGGCCATCGGCCAGCCCAAGCAGTGCACGATCGGGGTACTCACGCGGCAGCTGCTCGAAGCCGAGAAGATGCTCGACTCGGTGATGCCCAACGTGGTCACCGAGACGTGCAGCTCGGCGCTGCTCCTGCCCATGGTCACGTCGAAGGCAGTCGACGCGGCGTTCGTCTACGAGTCGGACGCGGGGCAGATGCGGGACCAGATCGACATGGTGCGGATCTCGGTGGCCGAGGCGCTCGCGGTGCAGCCGCTGGCCATCGCCCGCTCCAGTTCCAACAAGTGGCTTGCCCGCCGGTTCATGCAGGCGGTCGCCCATGCTCGCGGCGAGTTCGAGGCCGCGGGGTTCAGGTGGCGCATGGACGGGGATCCCGACCGGCGGCGGAAGGACGAGACCCCAGACGTGCCGACCGCCGGAGGCGGGCCGTGAGTCGCCGATCCGAGCCACCCAGGCCGACCGCCAGCGCCGCCGACCTGGCGTTCCGGGCGATCCTCGCCGTCGTCGGCGGCTTCTACGTCGTGGGGCTCGCCTGCCTGCTGCTGGCCGACGTGGCCTACCTGGCGACGACGGGCGGCGCCCCGGCCGCGCCGCTCGCCCCCCTCCAGCCGGTGTGGAATACGGCCCACGCCCTGGCCGGCGTGTTCGCCGATCCGAACATCCGCCATGCCTTCGTACTGACGATCGTCTCGTGCCTGGTGACCACGGTCCTGTCGATGGTGGTGGCGGTGCCGCTGGGCTATCTGCTCTCCCGCGCTCGCTTTCCGGGCCGCGGCCTCGTCGACGCGATCCTCGACATCCCGATCGTCCTGCCGCCGCTGGTGCTCGGCATCAGCCTCCTGATCCTCTTCCAGTTCTGGCCGTTCCGCCTTGTCAGCCGCCAGATCGTGTTCCAGGTGCCGGCGGTCATCCTGGCGCAGTTCACCGTCTCGGCGGCCTTCGCCGCCCGGATCATGCGGGTGGGCTTCGATCAGATCGACACCCGGCAGGAGCAGGTGGCGCTGACGCTCGGCTGCACGCAGGCCCGAGCCTTCTGGAGCGTGCTGTTGCCGCAGGCGGTGCCGTCGATCGTCACGGCCGCCACGATCGCATGGGCCCGCGCGCTCGGCGAGTTCGGCCCGCTCCTCGTGTTCGCCGGGGCCACCCGGATGAAGACCGAGGTGCTGTCGACCACCGTGTTTCTCGAACTCTCGATCGGCAACCTGAAAAGCGCGGTGGCGGTGTCGGTCCTGATGGTGGCCGCGGCCCTGGCGGTGCTGCTCATCGCCCGCTCGTCGGGAGGAGACATGTCGGAGACCACCGGTTTTGGTGGCCGTCGGGCCGCTCGGTAGACGCTAGACTCAGGTTCGTTCTGGTCATCACCCCTCGAAAGAAGTGCCGCATGACTCGCCTCGTCCTCGAGCCCCGCCAGCTGGCGCCGGTGATCCGTCTGGTCACCCTGCTCGCAAGCGTGTCGGCCGCAGCCGTCGGCCGCGCCGCCGACTGGCCGGCCTACCGTCACGACCAGGGCCGCAGTGGCGTCACGTCCGAGCGGCTCGCCGTCGACCGCATCGGCCCCGCCTGGGTCCACCGAGCCGCGGCCGCCCCGAGTCCGGCCTGGGCCGGGGCCGCCAAGTGGGACGCCTACCACAGCAAGAAGGATCTCACGCCGATGCGCGACTACGACCTGGCCTACCAGCCGATCGTCGTCGATGGACGGCTGTTCTACGCGTCGTCAGCCGACGACGGCGTCCACTGCCTCGACGCGGTCACGGGCGAGCGGCGCTGGACCTTCTCCGCCGACGGACCGGTGCGGATCGCTCCCACCTGGGTCGATGGGCGGCTGTATTTCGGATCCGACGATGGCTACGCCTACTGCGTCGACGCGACGACCGGCCGCCTCGTCTGGCGGTTCAGTCCGACCGCGGGCCGGCGGATGGTGCTCAACAACGGCAGGCTGATCTCGACCTGGCCGGTGAGAACCGGCGTCGTGGTTTCCGGAGAAACCGCCTACTTCGCCGCGTCGCTGCTGCCCTGGAAGGAGTCGTACCTGTGTGCCGTCGACGCCGGCTCGGGGAAGCCCGAGAGCGCAGGCCGCTACGTGCGGCTGATCAACGCCGAGGAGGGCCGGACCTTCGAAGCCGCGATGGCCACCGACGGCAAGCGGCTGCTGACGCCGCAGGGCCGGCTCTGGCTCCTGGCCTACGACCTCGCCGACGGCAGGCGCAACGAGGAGATTCCAGTCGCCGGGGCCGGTT
>QWQL01000161.1 GCA_003670825.1 Planctomycetota bacterium | reverse complement strand
TCGCCCTCCTATGGCTCACAATGGTGGTGAACACGTGTTCGCCTTCCATGCGAACGGCAATGTAGGGTTTTCACTTGCGGCGTCAACGAACTTTCCGAAACTGGAATCGAGGTCGCCGCCAACGCAGAAAGATCCCCTAGCCCGCTGTTTTCCGATGTTTTCGGATCGGCGGATCGAGCACGACGGGCACCTCGAAGACCAAAATGGCACCCTTATGGGACTTGTCACGCTCGGGAAACCGAAAAATATATGGGCAAGATCTCGGGGCCGCTGCTTGATCGGATTGATATTCACCTCGAGGTTCCCGCGGTGCCGTTCCGCGAACTCTCCGCGTCACGGTCCGGCACGTCGAGCGGGCAGATGCGGGAGGCCGTGCTCGCAGCCCGGATGCGACAGGCAGCGCGGTTCGGCGACGGCTCCGGTCGAGGGCCGCGCTCAAATGCGCGGATGTCGAGCCGCGAGATCAGGGAGCACTGCCGCATGGAGCCCGCAGCCTGCGAGCTGCTCCGGGCCGCGGTGGCCGATCTTGGCCTCTCGGCCCGGGCCCACGACAAGGTGCTGCGGGTGGCACGGACGATCTCCGACCTCGACGCCGTAGACACGATCTCGTGCGCTCACGTGAGCGAGGCGATCAACTACCGCCTGCTCGATCGCAGCCTCTGGCAGTGACGTACCGCCTCTGGCACTCCGTCACAGGGCGTGCGGAGGCCCGTGTGTCGAAAAATCCTCTCGACCAACGTCGGGCCCGTCTGCGACACTCTGGGCATGATCGAGACCCGCTCTTTCTCCCTGCCCTCCCGTCCTATCGGCCGTTATCAGGTTGCCCTCCTGGGCGTGGCCACGGTGCTGGTCGCCTTGGGGTGCGCTGGATTCCTGATCGATCTGCCGGTGGCGATCTGGTGCAAGACCCACCGATTGCCCGGCGAGATCGGCAGGCTCATCAACCTGCTGGAGATCTCGGGGCACTCACTGGGCGCGGCGATCGTGCTGATCGCCGTCGTCACGCTTGATCGGTCACTCAGGATGCCCGTGCCCGGCCGGTTCGGTGCGGCCGAGCGGATCGTCTTGCGGATGATTGCGGCGACCTATTGTGGTGGTCTGCTTGTCGATTTGATCAAGATTTGCGTGGCCCGGGTGCGGCCGCGGGCTGCCGACCTCGCCTCGGTTGCATCGCCCTTCGGCACGTTCGGGGATGATTCACTCGCTGTCGCTGCGCCCCACCTTGCCGACCTGATGAGCTTTCCGTCGGGGCACTCGGCGGTCGCCGCTGGCTTGGCCGCCGCGCTGACGTGGCGGTATCCGCATGGAGCACCGCTGTTTGCCATGCTGGCAGCGGCGGCGGCACTCCAGCGGGTGGTGACGTCGGCCCACTACCCGAGTGATGTTGCGTGTGGCGCGGCCATGGGCCTGATCGGCGCGGCCTGCTGCCTCGGTGGTCCGCGGGCGATTCGCGGCACGATGGCCGACACCGCCACCGCGTGATACTATTTAACTTGATTCACCGCACGCACCCGAGTGGACAGCATCATGCCAATCAAGAAGGCCAAGAAGGCGTCCCGTGCCGTTGTCGGCGAGAGCTCGGCATCCCCCGCGACGGAAGCCGGCGTCGTACCGGCCAAGGCCGGCGGCAAAAGGATTCTGCTCGTCGACGACGACCATGAGATCGTGGAGTCGATGCGGACAGTGCTGGAATCGCGGGGCTACCAGATCCTCGTGGCCCGCGACGGGAACCAGGGGCTCGTGCTCGCCGAGGGGGAGGAGCCGGATCTCGTCGTGCTCGACATGATGATGCCCAAACGGAGCGGCTTTCTGGTGCTCGAAAAACTCCGTCGCAGCCGGCCCCATCCGATGCGGGTGATCATGATCACTGCCAACGAGGGGAGCCGCCACAAAGCCTACGCGGAGATGCTCGGGGTAGACGACTACATCCGCAAGCCGTTCGCGATGGACCGACTGCTCGAGAGCGTTGATCGGCTCCTTTCCTGACGCCTCGGACGCAGCCCGTGCGACTGGCATGGGGTGAGGCCCACACCCGCCTGCATCACAACGGCGACAGCGTCGCCTCGAACCTCAGACCCCCGAGACTTTGTCATGCGTATCCGTCGGCGTTCTACGTGCTCGTCGTTCCCAGAAGTTGCGGGCCTCTGCCTGATCGCTGCGGCCGTTGGGCAGACGCGGTTTTCAGCTGCGGCGGACGCGCCTGCCGCAGTGACCCGGTGGGAGCAGCCGATCGTCGCCATGCCCGATGGCAGGGCCCCGGCAGCGGCCGCCAACGATGCCCCACCGTTTACCGTGCCGGAGGGCTTCGTGGTCGAGCGGGTGTTCGCCGTCCCGCGAGACGAACTCGGCTCGTGGATCTGCCTGACCACCGATGCCAAGGGCCGGCTAATCGCGAGCGATCAGGGCGATAAAGGACTCGTCCGCATCACCCCCGCCCCGGTCGACGGCTCCAGGCCCACACTCGTCGAGAGGATTCCCGTGCCTCTCTCGTCGGCCCAGGGACTGCTCTGGGCGTTTGATTCGCTCTACGTCGTCTGCAATGGCGGCCCCGGCAGCGGCCTCTACCGGGTGACGGATTCCGACGGTGACGACATGCCCGATGCGGTCGAGAAGCTCCGCAGTTTCGAGGGTGCGGGCGAGCATGGCCCGCACACCGTGCTGCTGTCGCCCGACGGCCAGCGGCTGTTCGTGCTCTGCGGCAACCACACCAAGTTGCCGTTCACGGTCACCAATGTCACCGAGCCTCTGACGATGGGGGGCATCCGTGCTGATCAGCGGCGGGTGCAACTCCCGGCCGACGGCGCCAGCCGGCTGCCGGCGAACTGGGATGAGGATCAGATCATTCCGCGGATGTGGGACGCCAGCGGGCATGCCGTTGGCCTGCTCGCCCCCGGCGGCTACGTGGCGAGCACCGATCCCGACGGCCGGTCGTGGGAAATCTGGACGGCCGGGTATCGCAACCCCTACGACATGGCCTTCAATGCCGACGGCGAGCTCTTCTTGTACGACGCCGATATGGAGTGGGATTTCGGCACTCCGTGGTATCGCCCCACGCGGATCAACCATGCGACCAGCGGCAGCGACCTGGGCTGGCGGAGCGGCAGCGGCAAGTGGCCGGCCGCGTTTCCTGACAGCCTGCCGGCGCTCGTCGACATCGGCCCCGGATCGCCGGTCGGCGTCGCCTTCGGCTACGGCACGGCGTTTCCGGAGAAGTACCAGAAGGCGTTATTCGCCTGCGACTGGACGTTCGGCACGATGTACGCGATCCACCTCGAGCCCACTGGCTCCACGTACTCCGGCACCAAGGAGGAGTTTCTCTCACGCACCCCCCTGCCTCTCACCGACCTCACCGTGGGCCACGACGGCTCCCTCTATTTCGCCGTCGGTGGCCGCGGCGGCCAGAGCGAGCTCTACCGGGTGCGGTATGCAGGCTCCGAGCCGACCACGCCGGTCAACGCCCGCGATGCCTCGCGGGCCGCGGACCGCCGGCTGCGATCCGACCTCGAAGCCCTCCATCAGCGGATGTCCGATCCGGCAGCCGCCGTCGAACTGGCGCTCCCACACCTCGGACATCCCGACCGATTTATCCGCGCCGCGGCACGCGTGGCGCTCGAGCACCAGCCGATCGAACTCTGGCAGGATCGTGCCCTGTCGACCAGCGATGCCCTGGGCCGGATCACCGCCGCGGTCGCCGTCGCCCGGCAGGCCGATCCGGAGGCCCAGCCGGCGGTGTTTGCCGCGCTGGATGGCATCGACGTGGGAGCGCTCGATGACTCGGGCCGGCTCGATCTCGCCCGCGCCTGCGAACTGGCGATCGTTCGGCTGGGCGCCCCCCCAGCCGAAGTGCAGGCCCGCATTGCCGAGAAGATCGCCCCCATCTTCCCCTCGGGCACCTTCGATCTCGACCGCGAGCTGTCGTGCCTTCTGGTGGCACTGCGGGCCCCTGGCATCGTCCCCAGGCTCGTCGCCCTGCTCGCCCAGCCCACGGCGTCCGCCGCCGCGACCAACCTGACCGCCAACGAGGACGACCTGCGGCGGGTGCTCGAGCGAAACGCCCAGTACGGAGCGGCGGTGCGAAGCGCGCTCGAGAAGCGGGCCGATCTGATCCAGGTTCACTACGCCTACGCGTTACGAACCGTGAAGGAGCCCGGCCTCTGGTCGGCGGCCGACCGCCAGACCTATCTCGACTGGTTTGGCCGCGCCCGCGAGTGGGAGGGCGGCAACAGCTTCCGCAAGTTCCTCGCCGCCATCGAGAGCGAGAGCCTCGATTCGCTCTCGGACACCGAGAAACTCGCTCTCGAGGCAACGGGCGCGCGGCAGCCGTACGTGACCCCGCCGCTGCCGAAGCCCCAGGGTCCGGGTCGAACGTGGACTGTGGATGGCGTGATGGAAGCAGCCCAGGCGGGCCTCGAGCCGGGAACCCGCAACTTCGCAAGCGGCCAGCGGACCTACGCCGCCGCCCGCTGCGTCGTCTGCCACCGCTTCGGCGGCGATGGCGGAGCGACCGGCCCCGACCTCACGCAGGCCGCCGGCCGGTTTCAGGTGAAGGATCTCGTGGAGGCGATCGTGGAGCCGAGCCGAGTGGTCTCAGATCAATACAAGGCGATGGTCGTGCAAACCGCGGATGGCCGAGTCGTGACAGGCCGGATCGTGTCTGAAACGCCGGAGCGGTTCAGGATCGTGACCGATCCGGAGGATGCCACGAAGAGCGTCGAAATCGAGCGGTCGAACGTCGAGGAGATGAACCCGTCCCCCGTTTCGCTGATGCCCGCCGGACTCCTCGACCAACTCAACGAATCCGAGACCCTCGACCTCGTGGCCTACGTGCTCTCGCGAGGCGACAAGCAGGATCCACGGTTCGCCAAGCCCCGAAAAAAGCCCTAGGCGGCGCAGGAGACACGCTTCTGGCAGTCTGGGGTGAATGCGAGGTCAATTGCTGGCGTTGACCCATGTTTTTCAGAGGCATACATTCCGGCGGTCACTTCGCGGCCTCCCGTTTTCCACCGCATCGAGACCCGTCCCCGTGTCGCTTCAGCAGTCACCACCAGCCCCGCGGGACGACGTCAAGGAACGGGTCCGCGAAGCCGTCGACATCCTCGACGTGGTTGGCTCATACATTTCGCTGCGGCGGCAGGGCAAGGCCATGACCGGACTCTGCCCTTGGCATGAGGACTCCCGGCCGAGCCTGCAGGTCAACCCAGACCGCCAGACCTATCGCTGCTGGGTGTGCGACGTCGGCGGCGACGTGTTTAGTTTTGTGATGCGGATGGAGAAGGTCGAGTTTCGTGAAGCGCTCGAGCAACTCGCCGACCGGGCCGGCATCACGCTCCAGCGGGTCCGCGGTGGCCTGCCGGCCGACGACAAGGCAACGCTCCGCACGGTGATGGCCTGGGCATCCGACCGCTTTCGCGACTGCCTCCGCTCGGCGGCCGAGGCCGGTCCGGCCCGCGACTACCTCCACACGCGGGGCCTGACTCCGGCCACGATTGACCGCTTTCAGATCGGTTTTGCGCCCCAGTCGTGGGACTGGCTCCTGCGGCAGTCGGTGGCCGCCGGCATCGCCCGCGACGATCTCGTGAGGGCCGGCCTGGTCGTGGAGCGGGAGGACCGTTCCGGCCACTACGACCGCTTTCGCGGCCGCGTCATCTTTCCGATCCGCGATCCGCAAGGACGCTGCGTCGCCTTTGGTGGCCGTGTGCTCCCGGGCGAGCGGCCCGACTCCGCGAAATACATCAACTCCCCCGAAACGCCGCTGTTTTCCAAGAGCTCGATGCTGTACGGCCTCGACACCGGCCGCGACGCGATGTCGGCCTCGCGGCGGGCGATCGTCGTCGAGGGCTACACCGACTGCCTCGCTGCCCGGCAGGCGGGCATCGACGACGTCGTCGCCGTGCTGGGCACCGCGCTCGGCGAGCGGCATGCAAAACTCCTCCGCCGCTACGCCGACCGGATCGTGCTCGTGCTCGACGGCGACGACGCCGGCCGCCGTCGAGCCAACGAGGTACTGGAGGTGCTGCTCGCCGAACCGATCGACGTGCGGATCGCCCGCATGCCCTCGGGCGTCGATCCCTGTGACCTAATCCTCGAGCAGGGCCGCGACGCCTTCGAGGCCCTGGTTGCCAGCGCCTGCGATCCGCTCGACTATCGGATGGATGAGGTGCTCGCCGGACTCGCCGCCGATGCCGGCGACGACGCGGCGCTGGCCTCGGTGGAAAGCGTGCTGAAGGCGCTGGCGGCAGCGGCTGGGCGGTCGGGGCTCGTGCCGTCGCAGCAGCGACTCCGCGAAGATCAGGTGCTCGGACGATTGTCGCGCCGCTTCGGCCTCTCGCGGGAGGTGCTTCGCAGCCGGATGCTGGAGGTCCGGGGCCCTGTCGCCGCCCACGCCGTGCCCGCCGACCAGCCCTGGGCCACCCGCCTGCCCGCCTGGGATCGGGAGGTGCTGGAGGTGCTGGTGGGGGTGCCTGACAGCGTGGGACTGATCATCCGCGATGTGCTGCCGGCCGACGTCGAGACGCCCGCCTGCCGGACGGTCATCGAGACCGCCCAGCGGCTCCACGCCGCCGGCCGCAGCGTGGCGCTTGCGGACCTGCTGATGGAGCTGGTCGATCCCTCGCTCCAGAGCCTCCTCGTCGCCGTCGACGAGGGGGGGGCGGCCCGCGGCACGGTCGACCCGCAGGAACGGGTGGGCCACTTCACCGATGCGTTGCGACGCCGCTCCGCCGAGCGGCAGGCGCACGTGAGTGCCAGGGCCCTGAAGACATCCCGCCTGGATTCCCAGGCGGAGGCCGAAATCCTCCAGCGGTTGTTCACCGAACGGCGGGCGGCGCAGGGGATGGCCGAGGCGACCGAACACGTGACCGAACAGGGCATGACCGAACCCAAGGATGGGTGAGGGTGTCCGACTCGTTGCTGCAGTCGGTTCGGCGGGAAACTTCCCGGCCGGATCGGGGGGCGGCCGGCGAGCGACGTTAGAATGGTGAAGGAGAACCGACCCATGAAGAATCGCATGACACCGTCAGCCGCCCGCCCGCTCCAGGCCGCCCCAGCACCTGCACCCGCCGGCCAAGGTG
>QWQL01000126.1 GCA_003670825.1 Planctomycetota bacterium | reverse complement strand
CTTCCGTGGATCGCCGGCTCGGGGGCGGCAAAAGTCGCGTCGCCGGGCGAGGATACGCCCAAGGCTCCGCGAGCGTTCGCCGACCCCCTTCGCCTACCCGCCCTCGCTTACGCAGACAACGCTCCACGTAACCCGGATGCGCTCTAGCCTGCGCCGCTTCCGTGGCCGATCGTGCTTGTGGCAACCGGCCGGTCGCTCTATCGTCCGTCGCTCGTGCCGGGACCCGGTGCGGCGGCATCCCGCGGACGCGGTACACCATGGATCTCAAACTCCACAAGCCACAGGTGACGTGCGCTGTGACGGCCCGCGGCTTTGCGCCGGGCGAGCCCTTTCATTCAGCGCTCGTTCGCGGATCGGGGGCGATGGAACGCGTCGATGTCTGTGACGAGGCGTGGCAGGGGCCTCCGGCCGGAGCGGTCGCCTGGTGGCGTTCGCGGTATCCCACGGCCGGTGCCTCGGGGCCGACGCTCGCGCCTGTCGAGGTGCTGCTCGACGCCCTCGAGGGCCTCGATGACGTGGCTGATGAGCCACTCCGCTACCTGCTTGCGCTGCAGCTTGTTCGCCGTCGCGTGCTGCGGATCATCGATGAGGAGCCAGATGCGGCGGAGGGCGGCGGCACGGTGGTCTTCACCTGCCGAAAGCGGGGCCGAGACTACCGCGTGCGGTCCGCGAGTCCCGCTGAGGCTGCTGCGGCGGGCGTGGAGGAACGGTTGGCGGCACTGCTCTGGTCTGGAGATGCGGCATGACGGGCGTACCCCGAACGGTGCGTGCGCGGGGGCCGGCCGCCGGCGTGCGGGCGGCGTCGCTGCTGATCATCGTGGCGTCGGTGGCGGCGAGTGGGGCCTCGTGCCCACAGGTGCTGCGGGGCTATCAGGTGGGCACCATGCCGCTGCCGCGCACGCTGCCGGCACACCCGTCGCTCGACCAGATCATCGCTGCCGTCCACGACAACACGCAACGGGTACGAAGCTGCATGGCAACGCAGGCGGTGCTCGTGGTGCCCGGCGTGCCCCGACTCTCGGCGCGGGTCGCCTGCGAGCCGCCGCGGCGATTTCGGCTGCAGGCCCAGACGGCGATCACGGGCCCCGAACTCGACATCGGGAGCAACGACGACCTCTTCTGGCTCTGGCTGCGTCAACACAAGCCGCCGATCGTGGCGTTCTGTCGCCACGACCAGTACGCCCAGTCTGCGGCCCGGCGGCTCCTGCCGATCCGTGCCGACTGGATGCCAGAGATGCTCGGGCTGGTGAACTTCCGCCCCGAAGACCGCCATCAGGGGCCGTTTCCACTGCCAGACGGTCGCATCGAGATCCGGAGCACGATCGGTGCGGCCGACGGCGAGTTGCTCAAGTCGACGATCCTCGACGGCACTACGGGGCTGGTCAGCGAGCAGCACCTGTTCACCTCGACCGGCGAGCGGTTGGCGAGCGTGCGGACAAGCCGCCATCGTGTCGATCCGCCGTCGGGGGCGGCGCTGCCGCACCTCGTCGAGGTGTCGTGGCCTGCGTCCGGCGTCGACTTCAAGATCGAACTCTCGTCGATCACCACCAACTCCTCGAGCGGCGATCCCGGCCAGCTCTGGCAGATGCCGGCGTATCCCGGGTACGAGCCCGTAGACCTCGCCGACCCGTCGGTGGTGATCGGACCACCGCCACAGCCCGCGCCTTAGCCCGCGTCCAGTTTATGTGGAGCGTTGTCTCCGTCAGCGAAGGCGGGGAGGCGAAGGGGGTCGGCGAACGCTCGCGGAGCCTGGGGCGTATCCTCGCCCGGCGACGCGACTTTTGCCGCCCCCGAGCCGGCGATCCACGGAAGTCGAATGGGCTCTCGCTCGCCCTCTCGCGGTGGGCCGCGGTCTCTCCCGCTGGCGACTCAGCCCGCCTGCTGCTCCTGCTTCCGCATCTTTTCGCGAGCTCGGGAGAGCGCTGGGCCGATCGAGTTCAGCGGCATGCCGGTGAGGTGGCTGATTTCACCGTAGCTCCGCTGCTCGAGGTGATGGAGCCTGACCAGCCGTGCTTCATCGGGATCGAGAGCACCGAGAAGCGACTCGATGTGCTCGCGGTCTGCCAATCGTGCCGCGTCGTCGACCGCCGCTGCGAGCGGGTCGAGCGACCGCCGGTGCCGCGCTGACGTGGGGGAGGGGGGGCTGCTGACGACCTCGGCGAGTCGCCGTGCCGTCACCCGTCGGGCGATGACTGTGAGATAGGTGGCGAGGCTCGACCTCCCGGCGAACGACCGCAGGGCGGCGGCGTCGTTGCGGAGGCACTCGACAAGGATCTCGGCCACGAGGTCGTCCCGGTCACTGGGCTTGAGGGCGAGCCCCCGCTGCCGCGCGGTCCGGGCGGCAACAAAGGCGAACAGGCCTGCAAACCGGTCGACGAAGGCGTCCCAGGCCCCCGTGCGTGCCGACAGACAGCCATCGAGGAGGCTGCGGTCCTCGGGGGCGAGGGCCACGGTGTCTGGGGACGGCGGGTTCGTCACGGCGGCGGCACCCTTGCTGGAGGCGCGGGCGTCCGGCCCGGCGAAAACCTACCGGTCGCCCCGGGCTCAATTTTTCGGTTTGCCCGGCCGATGGAAAGACATCATAGGGTTCGTTCCCGAGCGCCACCAACGCCAGCCGGCCGCCGCCCGCCGCCGCCGGGGTATGTGGGGGCGGCGGTTCGTTGACAGCCCTGCCGGTTCCACCTACTATTCCGCGCAGCGAGCCGAGGAATCAGCGGATTCCTGAGCTTGGTTGCATGGAATCCAGCCCAGTCATCGCGTCGGAATAAACGCCACAGGAGTCGATCATGACCCACGTCGTCGCCGAGCCGTGTTTCGCCTGCAAGTACACCGACTGCGTGGTGGTCTGCCCGGTCGAGTGTTTTTACGAGGGTGACCAGATGATCTACATCCACCCCGACGAGTGCATCGACTGCGAGGCCTGCGTGCCGGAGTGCCCCGTGGAGGCGATCTTCCACGAGGACAACCTGCCCGCGGAGTGGAAGGATTTCACGGCGCTGAATGCCGAGATGTCAACGCAACTTCCGGTGATCACGGAGAAGAAAGAACCGCTCTGCGGAGAAGGAAACGCGTAGAGTCGGGCACCATATCCTGGCGGTGTCGATGCTCGATTCGCTCCTTGATGTGCCGCTGGATTCCTGAGTGTGGAGGCGGGTGCGGCAGGCTCGGTCGCTATTTCAGATCGACGAGCCAGTAGGCGTTGTCGACAAAACTCTTCCAACTCGCGTACTTCGGATTGCCGAGCTTGATCGTGAGCAGAGGGCTCCGCTTCGGCTTCACGGGCTGCCGGATCAGGTTCATCCGCGCCTCGTGGGGTGTTCGGCCACCCTTGCGGACATTGCAGACAACGCACGCGCAGACGATGTTTTCCCAACTCGTCGAGCCGCCGCGGCTCTTCGGCACGACGTGATCGAGCGAAAGTTCGCTGGTCGGAAAGCTGGCGCCGCAGTACTGGCACTGGTTGCCATCGCGGGCAAACACGTTGCGGCGGTTGAACCGCAACCCTTGCCGCGGGCCACGATCGCAGGAGATCAGGCGAATCACCCGCGGGGCCTGGAGGTCGTAACCGACGGCCCTGATCCAGTCTTGGTCGGGGCTCCGGAATGCCGTTTGCAGTGAGGAGAGTTCCCGCCAGGAATCGAGGTCGTGGGCCGCGTAGTGGCCCTCCTCGATATGCACGACCTCGGCCAGTTCCCGAAACAAAAGCGTGATCGCCCGCCGCACATTCGTGATCTGCACCGCCACGAAGGAGCGGTTGAGCACGAGCACGCTCAGGCCCAGTGAGGGCGACTGGCGCTGGGCCGGCAACGCGAAAGCATGCGACGTCATGGGGCGAACGCACCTCCTGCGATCAGACTAAGTCTACCGAGACTCTGCCAAAGCTGCCACCTCCCGGGCGTTGGGCCATGTCCACCGCTTGCCTTGGCCGAAGGATGCAGTCACACTTGATTCTCCGCCGGCCCGACGGGCGAGTATGGCGGCGATTCTTTCGCCGGCCGGCAGCAGTGATCCACCAGCCATTCGCTGGTCACCTACTAGGCACGCCCGGAGAACATCATGCTTCACTATTCGTGTGACAGCTGCAAGCGACCGATTGATCATATTTCGGATGTGCGGCACGTCGTGAAGATCGAGGTCTTTCCGGCAGTCGAGGATCAGCCCTGCGGATGTCAGGACAGTGATGCGGGAACGGCCGATGCCGACCATCTCGAAGACATGCAGGATGTGCTCGAGCATCTCGACGAGAGCGACCTTGCCGATCTCGATGACTCCACTCGATCGTTGCGGTTTGATCTCTGCGATACCTGCCGGCAGCGGTTTGTGAAAAACCCGCTCGGGATCAATCTGGGCAAGCAGTTGTTTTTCAGCAACAACTGATCGGACGAAGGCGCGGTGGCGAAGGCAGCCAACGCTTTTTTGCGGGCGGCGGCTCCGCGGGTTTTCCTCGGCAACTCAGCCGCGTAGTCTTGCGGCAGTGAGTCGTCCCGTCCCCTGCCCACCCCACGGAGCACCGCCACGATGGCAACCTCGACGCTGAAGATCGCCGCGATCCCCGGTGATGGCACCGGTCCCGAAGTAACCGCCGAAGCCCTCAAGGTGCTCGACGCCGTGTCTTCGATCGACGCCTTCGCGTACGACGTCGAGATGCTCGACTGGGGCGGTGACCGCTACCTCAAGACAGGCGAAATCATCCCCGAGGGCGGCCTCGACCTGCTGCGAAGCAAACACGCCGCCTTCCTGGGCGCGATCGGCCATCCAGACGTTGCTCCGGGCATTCTGGAGAAGGGGTTGCTCCTCGAACTGCGGTTCAAACTCGACCAGTACATCAACCTCCGGCCGGTGAAACTGCTGCCAGGCGTGGAAACGCCGCTGGCCGGCCGCGGCCCGCAAGACATCGACTTCGTTGTCGTTCGCGAAAACACCGAGGATCTCTACTGCGGCGTCGGCGGCTTCCTCAAGAAGGGCACCCCGGACGAGGTCGCCGTCCAGCAGGCCATCTACACGCGGAAGGGTTGCGAGCGGTGTATCCGCTGGGCATTCGACTACACGCGGAAGCGGAACAGCCCCAAGAAGACACTCACGCTCGTCGCCAAGACGAACGTGCTGACGTTCGGCCACGACCTCTGGTGGCGGACGTTCCAGGAGGTGGCGAAGGAGTATCCCGACGTGAAGACCGACTACAACCACGTCGACGCCTGCTGCATGTGGATGGTCAAGAACCCCGATGCCTACGATGTGATCGTCACCACCAACATGTTCGGCGACATCATCACCGACCTCGCTGGCATCCTGCAGGGGGGCATGGGGGTGGCGGCCGGCGGCAACCTCAATCCCGACGAGGGGGGCGTGAGCATGTTCGAGCCGATGGGAGGGAGCGCTCCCAAGTACACCGGCAAAAACGTGATCAATCCGATCGCGGCAATCAACGCCATGGCGATGCTGCTCGAACACAGCGGCCATCCGAAGTCCGGTGCCCGGATCGACAAGGCCGTGGCCCACGTCACGGGCACGAAGATGAAGAGCCAGGCCGCGGGCAAGATGGGGTATGGGACGAGGGAAGTCGGCGACCTTGTGGTGGCGGCGCTGGAGTAGACCGCCTGGCATCCACACTTCGGAATCACCGGCTGCGGGACGGCATGAGTTGTCTCGCTGGGCCCCGACAGCCCCACGCTCGCCATCCTCACGCCGATCCCTTCGCCTGCCCGTGCACTCGTTGGGGAGCCGAGACTCGGCGGAGATCGACGGGCGCAGGCGGATCCTCGCCTCGCGAAGGAGGCGTCTGCCGTTCCCGGCGGCGATCAGCGCTCCTGGCCAGCACGATTTTCGCGATCCGCAACTATTCCCCGCCCCAGTCGTTTGTATCCATTGATTCGGGGCGTACCCACGGCTTGCGTCGCGGACCATTCCGTTAGCACACTGCTTGATTCAGAAAGGCGGTCGCGTCTTGCAAGCGTACGAACGGCATCGCCGCCGAACAGGATCCACGGCACGCCGGATGTCGCAGCCGTGCATAGTCGAAGAGCTTGAACGCCGGCTGGTGCTCGCCGTGTCGTCGGCGCTGCTCGATTCGTGGTTCGTGTCGGGGCAAGGCGAGTTCGCCCAGGCGATCATCGGGCAGCCAGGGGGCTCGACGACCGGTCCGAACACCACGTGGAACGGCCAGACAACGCCTGTTATCGGCGACGTCCAGAAGATCAGCTGCTCGACGACCACGAACACGGTCTACGTGAACACGCCGGACCTGGCGAGCTACGTGATGGGGGCGTGGTGGGGCAATGCCGCCCAGACGCAGCCGTTTATGAACCTGCCCAAGGACCAGAACGCGATCTACAAGATCACGCTCAACACCACCTATCCGCAGTCGACGCACGGCATCTTCGGGGGTGGGGCGGTCGCGCTCGCGGTCAATGGGGTCGTCATCTACAACGCCGGCGACGCCTTCTCCTACAGCCACGTCTCGGGGACCGAGGCGGGGATGGGGGGCGACGGCCTCTTCAACCGGATGGCGGAAGCCGTGGAGTCGGTCACCTTCGACGCCGGAAATGGCCACCAGCCGGGCAACGGCCAGTACCACTACCACACCAATCCCGTCGCCCTTCGCGCTCAGCTCGGCGACAACGTCGACTACATCGGCACCACCGACTACTTCCCCTACGATCCGGCCATCTATCTCCTGCATCAGGGCGAGGGGGCCGACGGGGAGTTTCGCGAGCATGCGACCAGCCTGCACCACTCTCCGATCGTCGGCTGGATGTTCGACGGCTATCCGATCTATGGTCCGTACGGCTATTCGAGTTCGCTCGATCCGACGAGCGCCGTCGCCCGGATGCAGTCGAGCTACGCGCTCCGCTCGATCACCGATCGCACCACGCTGCCAGGCTGGGCCGCCCAGCTGGCGGGCAACAAACTCGGTCCCGCCGCGACAGCCACCGCCGCCGACGGCGTCTACGTGATGACGTCGGTGCAGCAGGGCCAGTACGCCGGCCCGGCCGTGAGCGGCACCTATCCCCTCGGCCGATATGGCGAGGACTACGCCTACGTGCCCGGGTCGGGCAACCTCGACCAGTATGGCGGCCGCTACTGCAAGACGCCCGAGTTTCCCAATGGCACCTACGCCTACTTCATTCCCATCGGCGCCGACGGAAG
>QWQL01000117.1 GCA_003670825.1 Planctomycetota bacterium | reverse complement strand
GTCCGCTCGGGCTCACCCCCGCGGCCGCTGCCGTGCTCGCCTCGCGGGCGATCGCCCGCGGCCCCCGCCGTCGGCTCCGCCGCCTCGGCCTGCTACTGTCCTGAGTTCCCCTCCGTCGTGACATCCTTCCTCCAGCGGCCCATGAATCCCCACACCGTCCGCCGTGCCTTCCATCCGTCGCGGCTGCGGGCCGATGGCGGGGATTTTCTCGCGGCTGTGTTTCCGGAGCAGGCGTTTCCCGCTGCGGCCGACACCGCCTCCGACTACGGGCTTGCCTGTCGCCGCGGCTATGCCGCGATGGCGGAAACGCGGGTGGCGATCACGGGCCTGGCGCGGAATCTTGGTGCGGTGCTGCCGCTCACGATCCGCCGTATCGAGGACCTCGGCCGCTGGTTCGCCGACTATCGCGTGGTGGTGTTTGAGAACGACTCGACGGACGGCACCCGGCTAGAACTCAAACGCTGGGCCGTCACGAACCGCCGCGTGGAGGTGGTCTGCGAGGACCGACACGATCCGGTGAATCCGACGACGCGGTGCCTGGCACGAGCCGAGCGGATGGCGACCTACCGCCGCCGCTGCCAGGAGCAGGTGCTGGGGTCCTGCAGCCGGTTCGACCACACGCTGATCATCGACCTCGATATCCTCGGCGGCTGGAGCGTGGATGGCATCGCCAACAGCTTCGGCCACCCGGGCTGGGATTTCATGGGCTCAAACGGCCTGGTCTACCGCCGCCGGGGCCTGGCCATGAACGAGCCAAGGCAGTACGACACCTGGGCGCTGCGGTTCGACGACGCGCTCACGCCCCTTTCGACAGTGGTGGCCGGGGGCATGGTCTACCGGCGGGGCGAACCGCCGGTCCGGGTGACGTCGTGCTTCGGCGGCCTGGGCATCTACACGATGGATGCCTACCGGGCCGGCCGCTACTCGACCGACGATCTCGAACACGCGACCTTCCATCGGGAGCTGATCGCCGCCGGTTTTGGGCAGCTGTTTCTCAACCCCAGCCAGCTGGTCGTCTACGGTCGGCGGCATCGGTTTGGGGATCGGGCGATTGGCCTGCTCCTCGACGGCTGGGCCGCGGCCTCGGGCCGTCGCCAGCAGACGCTATTTCCGCGCGGCTGCCTGCCGGTGGTACCGGCGCCGGTGGCCGCGCTGCGGGCCGCCGCCTAGTTTCCGGCCGCGGCCGAGCGGCGGGGGCTGTTTTGGGCCATACTTGGCCCCGGGCGGTGCGACCGGAGTGGTCGTGTCCCGTTCGTCCCTTTCCGGAGGCCCCATGGTGCCCGCGTCCGCATCCCCGTCTGCCCCCGACCTTGGTAACGATGATGTCGCTGCCCTCGACCGGCTGCGTGCTGTCTACGGTCGGCTCCGGCAGGAGTTGGCCCGCGTGATCATCGGCCAGGAGGAGACGATCGAGCGGCTGACGATCTGCCTGTTCGCGCGCGGGCACGCACTGCTCATGGGGGTGCCGGGGCTCGCGAAGACGCTCCTGGTGAGCAAGCTCGCCGAGACCGTCTCGCTGAACTTCAGCCGCATCCAGTTCACGCCGGATCTGATGCCGATGGACATCACCGGCACCGACATCCTGCAGGAGACAGCCGACGGCCGCCGCGAGTTCCATTTCGTGCCGGGGCCGGTGTTTGCCAACATCGTGCTCGCCGATGAGATCAACCGCGCCCCGCCGAAGACCCAGGCCGCGATGCTTGAGGCGATGCAGGAGTACAAGGTGACGGTGGTCGGCAAGACCTCGCGACTAGAGCCGCCGTTCTTCGTGCTCGCCACGCAAAACCCGGTCGAGCAGGAGGGCACCTACCCGCTCCCCGAGGCCCAGCTCGACCGCTTCATGTTTCTCGTCGAGCTCGACTACCCGAGCGAGGAGGAGGAGGTGGCGATCGCGCGGACCACCACCGGCGAACCGCCGCCAGAACTCAACCACGTGATGACGGCTGCCGAGATCATCGACTACCAGCATCTCGTCCGCCGCGTGCCCGTGCCCGACCACATCTACCGCTTCGCCGCGAAGCTCGTCCGCAAGACGCGGCCGAAGGGGGATACGGCTCCGGCCTGGCTCAAGCCGCTCGTCTCGTGGGGCGCGGGTCCGCGGGCGGTGCAAAACCTGGTGCTGGGCGGAAAGTCTCGGGCGGCGCTGCAGGGCAGCTACATGGTGCGGCTGGAGGATGTCGAGGCGGTGGCGGCGCCGGTGCTCACGCACCGCCTGATCACCACCTTCGCCGCGCAGGCGGAGGGGATCGACGCCAAGCAGATCGTGGGGCGACTGGTGAAGGAGACGGTCGAGGAGCAGGCGTAGGCGGACCTCGCCGCGCGGGGTAGCCGCATGTTCACCGACCGACAACCGCGCTCGTTTCTCGATCCCGTCGCGCTGGCGCGGCTTGCGGCGGTGCCGTTGGTGGCGCGACGGCCGATGGTCGGGAGTGTGTCGGGCCGCCATGCCAGCCCACACCGCGGGTCGAGCGTGGAGTTCGCCGAATACCGCAAGTACGTGCCGGGTGACGATCTGCGACGGCTCGACTGGCGGGCGTTCGGGCGGTCCGACCGCCACTACGTGAAGGAGTACGAGGCCGACACCAACCTCCGGCTGTGCCTCGTGCTCGACACCTCCGGGTCGATGAACTTCGGCTCCGGTGAGGTCTCCAAGATCGAGTATGCCCGACGGATCTCCGCCGCCCTCGGCTACCTGGCGTCGCAGCAGGGCGACGCCGTGGGCATCACCTGCGTGGCCGACGGCATCGTGCGGACGCTCCCGCCCCGCCGCAGCCCCGCGCACCTCCGGCTCGTGTTCGATGTCCTCGAGGAGGCACGGCCCACCGGCCCGACGCGGCTGCCCGAGGTGCTCCACGAACTTGCCGAGACGATCCGGCAGCGGGCGGTGGTCGCGATCGTCTCCGACCTGTTCTGCGACCCGGCCGCGCTCGCCGCCGGCTTCAGCCATCTGCGGTTCCGCCGGCACGACGTGGCGGCCTTCCACCTGCTCGATCCGCAGGAGATGGCCTTCCAGTTTCAGCGGCCGACGCGGTTTCTCGACCTGGAGGGGGGCGGCGCGATCTTCGCCGACCCCGTCGACATCACCGACCGCTATCACCGGGCGCTGCAGGCGTATCTCGACCAACTGCGGACGATCGTGTTGGAGTCGGCCGTCGACTACCACCGCGTGCTGACCGACGAGCCTTACGAGCAGGTGCTCGCCCGATTCCTCGTGGGCCGTGCGGCGGGCAGGGGGCTGCGATGACCTTCCTGCAGCCGTGGATGCTCGTCACGCTGCCGCTGGTGGCTCTGCCGCTGATCATCCACCTGATCAACCAGCGGCGATTTCAGACGGTGCCGTGGGCCGCGATGCAGTTTCTGCTGGCGGCCAAGGCGCTCGCGCGGGGCTATTCGCGGCTGCGGCACTGGCTGATCATGCTGCTGCGGATGCTGGCGGTCGCCGCCGTGATCCTGGCCGTGGGCCGACCGCTCTCGCGGGGCTGGTTGGCCCTCGCCGGCGGTGGCCGGCCCGACTCGGCGATCGTGGTGCTCGACCGGAGCCCGAGCATGCAGGCCGGCGCCGCGGCGGCGGGTGGCGAATCGAAACTCGACACCGGCCGCCGGCAGCTCGCCGAATCGCTCGCCACGCTCCGCGCCGGGCGGGTGCTGGTGGTCGGCGACGCGGCGCGGGGGCCGGAGGAGGTGCCCGCCGCCGAGGCGCTCGCCGAACTGCCGACGTGCGGGCCGACGGCCGCCGCCGCCGACGTACCAGGGATGCTCCAGGCGGCCTACGACTTCATTCGTGAGAACGCGGCGGGCACCACCGAGGTCTGGATCTGCTCCGACCAGCGGGCCAATGACTGGCGGCCCGACGACGGCGGCTGGGGGGGCATCCGCGATGCGTTTGCAAAACTTCCGCAGCCGGTCCGCTTCCAGCTCGTGTCGTATGCCGAGCCGCCGCGGGGCAACGTGGCCGTCCGCGTCGGCGGCGTGCGGCTCGAGACCCTCGGCAGGGATCGACGGCTTGTCGTCACCATCTCGGTGTCGCGGCAGGAAGATGGCCAGCGGCTCTCGTTGCCCCTCAAGGTCGAGATCGGCGGCGTCACCAGCACCATCGATGTGGAACTCGCCGGCCGCGAGGCGGTGCTGAAGAACCACGTGATTCCGCTCACGCGTTCGGCCCAAAGCAAGGGCTTCGGCCGCGTGTCGATTCCCGCCGACGCCAATCCCGCCGACAACGAGTTCTATTTCGTGTACGACGACCCGGCGGCGCGGCGGGCACTCGTGGTCGCCGAGGACCCGGCGGCCACACGCGTGCTGGAGCTGATCGCCGGAATCGCCCCTGACAAGGGGGCGGCCGGCGTCGACGTGATCCCGCCGGGCGGCCTGGCGTCGGCCCCGTGGGACGCGGCCGCGGCGCTGCTCTGGCAGGCGCCGCTGCCCGAAGGCCGCGATGCCCAGCTCGTGCAGGCCTTCATCGACCGCGGTGGGCAGGTGGTGTTTTTCCCGCCGGATCGCCCGACCGCCGCAGTGTTTGCCGGCGGCAGTTGGGGCGAGTGGACGGTGCATGCCAAGGCCGTCGCCCCCGAAACGTGGCGGACCGATCAGGATCTGCTCGCCAACACGCTCTCCGGCGGGGCGCTGCCGGTGGGCGACCTCGAGATTCGCCGGTCGTGCGGCCTCGCTGGAGACATCGTGCCGCTAGCCTCGCTGCCCGGCGGCGGACCGCTGATGGCACGGTCGAGCCGCGCCGACTCCGTCACCTTCTGCGCGACCACGCCCGCAGCCCGCGACTCCTCGCTCGCCGCGGAAGGCGTGGTGCTCTACGCCGTGGTGCAGCGGGCGATCGACCGCGGGCTCGCGGTCTTGGCAGGAGCGCGGCAGGTCGATGCCGGGCCGGCCGCTGTGGCCCTCGCTGCCGGCGCGGGCTGGACGAGGCTCGCTGGCTCGGCGGCTGCAGCCTCGACCGAGGTCGGCCTGCATGCCGGGGTGTTCTCGGTCGGCGAGCGGCTCCTCGCCGTCAACCGGCCCGCCGCGGAAGACACCGCGGCGGTGGTGGGCGATGAGCGGATCGACGGACTGTTTCGTGGTCTTGGCTTCGCGCGGATCACGGGCCGGGCGGGTGATGCCGACAGCATGGTGCAGGAGATCTGGCGGGCCTTCCTGATCGCGATGCTTGTGGCCCTGATCGGCGAGGGGCTGTTGAGCCTTCCCCGCCGGTTGGCCCGCGAGCGGATGGCCAGGGGCTTTCCGCCGGTGGAGGCCGCAGCATGACTGGTATGTCGGGTCTGCGATTCTTCACGACGCCGTGGACGATCGGGCTGTCGGCCGCGCTCGTTGTCGCCGTCGCCGCCGTCGCCTTCCTGACGTGGCGGCGGAGCGGCTTTGCCGCTGGCACGGGGCTCGTCGAGCTGCTCAGGCTCGCCGTCGCGGCCATCGTGGGGCTGCTCTTGAATCAGCCCGAGTGGGTCGAGGAGTATCGCCCCGACGAGAAGCCCGTGCTGGCGGTGCTTTACGACGCGTCGCGGAGCATGGACACCCAGGACGTGGTCTCGACGGGATCCACGGCGGCCGCCGGCCCGCGGACCCGTCGCGACGCGATCGCGGCCCTTGCGGGGAGCGAACTCTGGCGGCCGCTGACCGAGCGGTTTGACGTGGTGATCGAGCCGTTCGCGCCGGCTCCGCCGGGCACGGGCACCGACCTGGCCGAGCCGCTCACCACGGCGCTCGAGCGCTTCTCCGCGCTGCGGGCGGTGGTGCTCGTCTCCGACGGCGACTGGAACAAGGGGCGGCCGCCACTGGATGCGGCGCAGGCCCTGCGGCTGGCGCAGGTGCCGGTCTACGCGGTGAGCGTGGGCAGCGCCACGAAGCTCCCCGACCTCGACCTCACGAGCCTCGACTGCCCGACCATGGGTGTGGCCGGCAAGCCGGTGCGGGTGCCGTTCACGATTCTCTCGTCGCTGCCGACCGAACGGGTGGTGGTGGCGACGCTGGCCACGTCGAGCGGTGAGAAGCTCGTCAAGGAGGTCCGGATCCCGCCGATGGCCACGGTCTCCGACTGGATCTACTGGACGCCTCCGGCCGTCGGCGACTACACGGTGACCCTCGCGATTCCGGTGCAGCAGGGAGAGCTCCTCCCCGACAACAACACGCGGACCGCCCCGATCGCCGTGCGGCAGGAGAACCTCAAGGTGCTCGTGGTGGAGAGCGTGCCACGGTGGGAGTATCGCTATCTCCGCAACGCGCTGGCCCGCGATCCCGGCGTCGACGTTTCCTGCCTGCTCTTTCAGCCCGGGCTCTCGAAGCGGGGCGGCGGCACCAAGGACTCCATCCCCACGTTCCCCGCCGGCCTCGACGAACTCTCGACGTACGACGTGGTGTTTCTGGGCGACGTCGGCGTTGGTGCCGGCCAGCTCACCGATGAAGACTGCCGGCTCTTGAAGGGGCTCGTCGAGTATCAGGCCAGCGGGCTGGTGTTCATGCCGGGCTGGCGGGGCGAGCAGGCATCGCTGGTGGGCACGCCGCTGGAGGAACTCTGCCCGGTGGTGATCGACCCGGCGCGGCCCGACGGCTCGGCGAGCGAGGGGCCGCGGCGGCTCGTGCTCACCGAGGCGGGGAGGAAGAGCCTGTTGACGAAACTCGCCGACTCCGGGCCTGAGAACCTCGCCGTCTGGGAGAGCCTCCCCGGCGGGCAGTGGTACGGCCCCGTGCTCCGCGCCAAGGCGGGCAGCGAGGTGCTCGCCGTGCACGAGGATGCGGCCAACGAGTATGGGCGGATTCCCCTGCTCGTCACGCGGACGTTCGGCTCCGGCAAGGTGCTCTACATGGCCACCGACGGCGCCTGGCGGTGGCGGAAGGGCGTCGAGGACAAATACCACTACCGGTTCTGGGGACAGGTGGTCCGCTGGATGGCCTACCGCCGCAACATGGCCCGGGGGGAACGCATGAGCCTGTCGTTCGCCCCGGAGCAGCCGCAGCTCGGGCAGACGCTCGCGATCGACGCGCGGGTCGCCGAGGCAAGTGGCGAGCCGCTCTCCCGCGGCGAGGTGACCGCCCGCATCACGGTTCCCGATGGCGGCGTTGAAACGGTGAGGTTCACGCCCCCTGGAGGCGACGGGGAGTGGGGTGTGTTCGCGGCGACGTTCACGCCCACGCAGCCGGGTAGGCACGAGGTGCTCCTT
>QWQL01000076.1 GCA_003670825.1 Planctomycetota bacterium | reverse complement strand
CCTGCACGACGGTCACCGGATGGCCGATGGCCTCGATCAGCGAGGCCTCGTCGGTGGCCTGTCCGGCGCGGTGGGCGGCAAAGGCCCTCGTCAGCAGGTCGCGGGAGAAGACCTGCGGCGTCTGTGCTTCCCAGAGGCCGCTGCGATCGACCGTCTCGGTGATCGTGTGGTCGGCGGCAACCCGCTTGAGCGTGCCCACCACCGGGATCGCGAGGATGGCCGCTCCGGTCCGGGCGCCGGTCGCGAACACCTTGTCGATCCAGGCGGCGGCGATGCAGGGCCGTGCCGCGTCGTGGATCGCAATCATGTCGATGTCGTCAGCCAGTTTCTCGAGCCCGTTGCGGACGGAGTCGGTCCGCTGGGCTCCCCCTTCCGCGAGCGTGATTCCCATGAAGGCCAGGTTGGCACCGAACTTGTCGACGAACATCTGTCGGTCGTCGGGAGAGACGACGATCACGACCTGCTTGACATCGTCGCGGTCGATGAACTTCTCGGCCGAGTGGAGCCATACCGGCCGTCCGGCGAGTGGCGCAAACGGCTTTTTGTAGTTGGCGTCTTGGAACCGGCTGCTCTGGCCGGCAGCCGCCAGGATTACTCCGAAGCGGGGCATGGCATCTGCGCCTCGGCGATCGCGTGATCCATCAGCATGCGGACCGCCGACTTCGCGGCCGGCTTGTCGTGCAGCCAGGCGGCGAACGCCTCCCCATGCGCTCCGTAGAGATCGTGCAGCCAGCGGGGTGCCTGCGTCTGGAGCCAGTGGCGAAAGACGAGCCACTTGGGATTCGAGTGGCCATACACTTCCCGGGCCACCCAGCAGAAGCCACCACCGCCCTGCTGCCCCATACCGCCGCCCTGCTGCCCCATACCGCCGCCCTGTTGACCCATACCGCCACCCTGCTGACCCATACCGCCACCCTGCTGACCCATACCGCCACCCTGCTGCCCCATACCGCCACCCTGCTGCCCCATGCCACCACCACCACCGCCACCGCCACCCGTTCCCCCCGCACCGCCGCCCGAGAAGTTGAACTGCGTCACGGCGCCGACACCGGAGAACAGCGGGCTTGCGTTGATTCGCACGTACCGTCTGTCAGCCGAAACCACGGCGGTGAGCGACAGGTTGGTGCCCTCGGGGAGCGTGCTGATGATCGGCTGATAGCCCACCGCACCGTTGCCAAAGAAGGGCACGCCCGGACCGGTCGGGCCTCGGGGCGGTGCGCCGCTGCGGCTCTCCGACATCGATTCGGTGGCCAGCGGGTCGGTGATCGCCGCGAGTTGTTGGGCGAGCACCGCCTTGCCGAGGATTCGCTGCGTGTTCACGTCGTGGGCGATCTGGGCGTCCAGCAGCGGTTCCCGACGGCGGCCCTCGGGCACGTTCACCGAGAGCAGTTGGTCGTCGGCGCCGATGCGAATCTGCCGCCGCAGCACCTGTTCGCGATCGGTGCCGCGATGGATCGTCATCTCGGCCGTGAGCGTGTCGGCCGCCACCTTTCCGGCTGCCCGCCGCACGAGGATCCGATACTCGCCCGGGAATGCCTCCGTGGCCACGTATCGTTCGTGCTGGGTCGCGTTGTCGGGATCGATGGCCGCGTCGTTATCACCCAACAGCACGCCTCCCGACGCCGACCGCGGCGCGGAGAGGGAGCAGACCGTGCCGGCCGGTTCTTCGACGACCACGTCGACGTCCGCGTCACCCGTCCAGGAGAGATCGATCACGAGATCGCGGATCAGCGCCGCATCGACCGCAGCCTTGAAGCTCACGGCAGCGTCCGCGCGGCCCTGCTTCTCGAGGGAGTCGACCGTGGCTTTGGCGAGGCGGGCGGCCCGTGTCACCACCTCCTGCTGCCCGGCGGGCCATTCGTGGGCGAGCACGCCGGGGCAGGCCCAGGCGAGGGCTTCGACGTCGTTCGTTCTCGCGGCCACCGCCATCGCCAGCGCGTAGGCCTCGCGGCTGGCAGGATCGATTCGGGTGATGGTGCGGCAAAGCCGCAGGGCCTGCTTGTCGGACCCAAACCGGGCCAGGTAGTTGGCCAGCTGCATCAGATCGATGGTGCTCGAGGCGAAGTCGGCTCCCGAGAGCAGGACCCGCTCCACGTCCGCCCGCGGACGGCCCGCGGCCTCCATGGCCAAGGCCAGGGACTCGTACATCCAGGGCTCCCCATGACCGCAGGCGATCGCCGCCGAGAGCAGGTCGGCCGCCTTGTCAAATGAACCCTTGCGGCCGAGTTCAGCAGCCGAAACCCGCACCTGCGCCAACCGCAGCGCGGCGTCTCGTGCGTCGGTGGCACCGCGCGGCGCGGCGTCGTCGGTGGCGGGGAGATAGGCCTTGAGCGCCGCAGGCAGGTCGCCCGCGGCCAGAACGGCTTCCGGCAGGCCCATCCGGTCCTCCGCCGGCGGGAGTCCCGCAGCCTTTTCGGCTCCGGACGTGGCCGCGGTCGGCACGATCGTGGGACCCGCGCCGCGGGCCAGTCGTGTCTTGGCGCCGGCCACCTGGAAGTGACCTCCCGAGAGATCCTCCGCGACTCGGCCGTGAATGGCCCGGTCCATCAGCAGTCGCAGCGCCGACTTCATCCGCGGCTTGTCGTGGATCCAAGCGGCCACGCGCTCGCCATGGGCTCCGTAGGCGTCACGCAGCCATGCCGGCGCGTCGGCTGTGATCCAGTCGCGAAAGACGAGCCAGCGGGGATCGTGCACCCCATACACCTCGCGGGCCACCCAGCAGAAGCCACCCATGCCTCCCCCCATGCCGCCGCCCATGCCGCCTCCCCCCATGCCGCCTCCCATGCCCTGGCCGCTATTGATACCGCCTTGCCCTCCCATGCCGCCGCCTGTCTGGAAGGGATTCACGCCCGAGCCTGGATTGATCGGCATCACCAGATCGGCGACTGGATAGACCTTGACGACCAGGTTTTCCTGGGCCTTCTCCTTGGTTGTGATCAGGAGCACTTCGTCTTTGATGAGGTAGGTGAGATCGATGTTGCCGAGCAGCAGTCGCAGGGCGGATCGCAGCGAAATCCCCGACAGGTTTTGGGTGATCGGCGTATCCAGATCGATGCCCGCGTCTTCGAGTGCCTTGACGTCAAGTTCCACCGGGATGCCTTGCGCATCGCGGATCTGGACGATGACATCGCGGAGCGGGGTTTCCGTGAACTCGAATCGCGACACGGGTTCATCCAAGACGGCGTAGATTTTCTGCTCCTTGCTGCCCGGGTTCGCCAGGTCGACCGACTTGTACTTCTCGCGGAGGCGGGTGAGCTCCTTCCAGCGTTCAGCGCTCGGGTAGAGGATGGGCGGTTCATCGGCGAAGGGAATGCCGGCAACGTCGGTCAGATGGAGGACATCCATAAACCCGCGTTCCTGGTCGCGGCGGACGCGGGTGTTCTCAGCGTCGTAATCGAGGATCCGGGCGACGAGGGGGGCCGTGCGGCCCACCTCGCGAGCCGTCATCGGGATCGGATAATTGGCGTAGAGCGGCGGCGCCTCCTCGGCGATGACCTCGGCGACATCCCGCTCCGCCTGCACAAACGCGTTCGTGGGCCGTTGGTAGCCCACGCGGATCCCCTCCTCCACCAGCGCGTTATACCGTTCGGTCAGCTGCTTGATCTTCTCCTCGCGCCGCTGCAGCTCGCTGGTCAGCCGGGCCCGCTCGCGGCCGATGGCTGCCCGCCGCTCGTTGACGAGATCGCATTCCACCTTTTCCCGCGACCGAACGATCGATTCGCGAATCCGCATCTCGATCTGCGCGAGGAGACGCTGCCGCATGCCGGCGTCGAGGTCGTCGGATTGGTCGATGACCTGCTGTTGTTCCTTGAGCCGCTCGCGGGCCAGATCGGGATCGCTGGCAAGCAGGTTTCGCGCCGCGCGGAGTTTCACGGCCGTGTCCTGCTCGAGACCTTGGGCCCGCACCCGGCGCATCGCCTCGAGTTCGGCGAGTTCGCCGCCCGGCCCGTCGGAGGTCTCTCGCCTGCCGGGAGCAGCCGGATCGGCGGGGTCGAACGGCAGGGCTCCGCTGTCGGCGACACCGGGCGGTGGTAGGTCGTCGGGGTTGGCCTCGAGTTGGCGGAGCGCGACCTCGCGGATCAACGAGGCATCGGTGTTGTCGGGGTCGCGCCGCAGCGATGCCTCGGCGAGCCGCATGGCGGACGAGTGGGCACCGGTGGCCTCGGCCTGCCGCGACAGCACGGCGAGCGTGGCCGCCTCGCCGCGGATCATGGTCTGGGCCAGCGACAGTCCCTCGCGGCCGAGCAACGGCAGAAACACCCCGTTGGTGGGCCGCGCGTTTCGCGCGAGTTCGGCAAGATAGGCGTTTTCTTCCCGGGCTGTGGCGGACGGAATGGAGAGGGGGATGGCGGGTCCGCCGGGCAGGGAGAGTTCGAGGCGTGCGTTGGAGAGATCCCCTTCGATGAGCACGATGGAGTCGCGGTCTCCGCGAAGCGGCGGCAGGTGGTCCGGCAGCATCCGCACCCGGGATTCGGGAGCAACGTTCAGAAACGTGACGTCTCCCGGCCAGGTCACGGGCTGGATCGCGAGACCGCCGATCCGGCTGCCGGCCGCAGCGGCATCGTCGCCAACGCCGGGAACGGCCAGCATGCCACCCGTCGCGTTGGCAAGCGCTGCGAGACATGTCCAGTTCACCTGAGGACCGATGCCGACGCTCGACACCGACACCCGCTCATCGCGGAGCAGGGACAGCAGCGTGGAAAAATCAGTCGCATCGATGCCGTTGAGGCCGGGGCCGTCTCCGATGTAGACCACGGCTCGCGGTCCGCTCGTGCCAGCGAACTGCCGCGTGGCCTCTTCCATGACGGCCACCAGATCGGTCGATCCCAGCGGCGTCCGGGCGTCGAGCGCGAGTTGAGCCTGCTTGAGCGGGGCGGCGCCTGCCGCGTGAAACCCGCCGGAGAGCGGCGTGCAGGCGACGTCGACCGCGGCAATCGCGAACCGGTCGCCAGCCCGCGCCCCATCCAGCAGGCCAGTGAGGGCAGCCGCGGCACGCTGTCGGTGATTTCCCGTCTGGCTGGCGGAGGTGTCGATGAGTACGAGGACGTGGGTTTCCTCGGCAGCGAACGACTCAGCCCCACGGAAGCCGACGGCCGTCACCGCCGGCTGATCGTGGGTGGCTGGGCAGGATTCGACCAGGGTCACCGATGCGGCGGTCGCCGCGGATGAAACGCTCGCCGCGAGGGCGATGCCGGAGGCGATCGCGAAAGCAGGCAACCAATGGCGGGACATGGCGAGCGCTCCGATGGGGGGGCCGAAAGCCGGCACGATCTTCAAGAAAGCATATTTGGCGAGGCCCAACCCGCCAACGCCGGTCTGGCCGGGTTTCACGGCTTTTTCCCGCTGAGTGCCGCGTCGCCCCCCTCCTCGCCGCCGACAACTCGTCTTGGTCTGCCGGCATGTGGCTCCGATAATCGACGTGGTCGGTCGCGGTGCCGCGCCGGCGACGAGACCCGGGATTACCTCGCCGAAAGTTTTTTATGCATCGTTTTCGAGCGCACCTGGCACTTCATGCGCGTCGCTGGCTCTGCCTGGCGGCGACGCCAGGATTCGGAATCGTGTCGGCGTCGGTGGTCTGCGGACAGGTAGCAACACTTCCGGTCGTCGCGGCGAATGAAGACCGCCGTTTCACGGTGGAGGAGCAGACCAACATCGCCGTCTACGAGGCGGTGAATCGCAGCGTGGTCAACATCAACACCAAGGCCACGGTGGCCACGGGGCTGTTTCTGATGGAGGTGCCGTCAGAGGGGGCCGGATCCGGAATCGTGCTGGATCGGGAGGGGCACGTGCTCACCAACTTCCACGTCGTCGAAGGAGCCCGTGAGATTCAGGCCGTGCTCTACGACGGTTCTGCCCATGCCGCGCGGGTGATCGGAATCGATCCGGCGACCGACGTGGCGGTGATCAAGGTCGAGGCTCCCCAGGCAATCCTGCATCCCGCGACGTTTGGCATGTCCAACGATCTGCGGGTCGGCCAGCGGGTGTTTGCGATCGGCAACCCGTTCGGCCTCGAGCGGACGCTCACGACGGGCATCATCTCCAGCCTCAACCGGTCTCTACCCACGAAAACAGGCCGGACCATCAAATCAATCATCCAAACCGACGCCGCGATCAACCCGGGTAACTCGGGCGGCCCGCTCGTGGATAGCGGCAGCCACCTGATCGGCATGACGACGGCGATCGCCAGTCGCACCGGCCAGAGCGCCGGCGTGGGATTTGCCATCCCGGTCGGTACCCTGTCGCGGATCGTGCCGCAGCTGATTCGGCAGGGAAAGGTGGTGCGGCCCGACGCTGGCATCGCGCGGGTCTACCAGTCGGATGCAGGGCTCGTCGTGGCCGAACTCGCCCCGGATGGGCCCGCGGAGCGTGCTGGGCTCCGAGGCTTCAAAATCATCCGGGAACGGCGGCGACAGGGGCCTTTCACCGTTGAATCCTCGCGGGTTGATCGGGCGGGAGCGGATCTGATCGTCGCCGTGGCTGGGCAAGCGGTGCGGACTGCGGACGATTTTCTCTCGGCGGTGGAGTCACGAAATCCGGGTGATGAGGTGCTGATCAGCGTGCAGCGAGAGGGGCACCAGCTCGATGTGACGGTGGTCTTGGATGCTGAAAAATAGACGAGTTTCCGCTTTTCGTGCGGGCCGCAGACCTCCCGGGCGGCGGCTGCGTCGTGACTGAAGCCCCGGCGCCCGCATGCCGATAAAGGGTGCTCGCCGAAAATTCCTCGGCGGCAGTGCAGGCTGTTGACCGGTGGTCGAACGCTGCTATGCTTGGAGGCTCGCCCGAAGGAATGGCAACATTCCCAGGGCGGACTGATCTTTGACAATTCGGCAGTTGATCTCTTTTGGTTTCGGCCGGCACGCGATTGTGACCGGCAAGTGACCGAAGACCGGGCAACCGGTGTTCGTTCATGAACCATTTTTTTCAATAAGTTAGATCGAATCTCTTGAGATTCAGGCAAATCAACGCCGCATCTGCTTCGGTAGATGTGGCATGAAGAACCAAAAATTGAAGGGTTTGATTCTGGCTCAGAGTGAACGTTGGCGGCGTGGATTAGGCATGCAAGTCGAGCGAGAACCGTAGCAATACGGGGACAGCGGCGAAAGGGACAGTAATGTGTAGGTACCTACCCCGAGGTCTGGGATAGCTGCGGGAAACTGCAGGTAATACCGGATAATGTCTT
>QWQL01000020.1 GCA_003670825.1 Planctomycetota bacterium | reverse complement strand
CTGATGGACTCGATCACCCGCATGGCCCGGGCGTTCAACAAGTGGGTGGGCAACACCGGCCGTACCATGTCGGGCGGCGTCGACATCAAGGCGCTCGACATCCCGAAAAAACTCTTTGCCACGGCCCGCTTGTTTGAAGAGGGGGGCTCGCTGACCATCGTGGCGACCGCGCTCATCGACACGGGCAGCCGCATGGACGAACTGATTTTTCAGGAGTTCAAGGGCACCGGCAACATGGAACTGGTGCTCGACCGGAAGCTGGCCGACCGTCGTGTCTGGCCGGCGATCGACATCTCCCAGTCGGGCACGCGGCGCGAGGAGAAACTTCTCGACCCCAATACGCTGCACGCGGTGAACATGCTGCGACGGACGCTCTCCAGCATGCACCACGTCGATGCGATGGAGCAGCTGACGAAGCAGCTGTCGAAGTTCAAGAGCAATCGCGAGTTCATCTCGCTGATCGCGAGTTCCCGCGAAGACTGACAACACACGCCTCTGCAGGGCGTATCCGGGGGGCTGTTTGAGACAGCGACCGACGGCAGTCGGCTCAGCTGCCCTCCGCGTGCTCCGTGAGGCGGCGGAGCCAGTAGGCATACTGCGGGTCGCCGCACCGGAACGAGAAGACGGCGTCGGGAAGCCGGGCGGCTTCCGGGCCGGCGGACTTTACCCGCACGAGAATCGCTCCATCGCCCCGCTTCTCGATTGAGAGCCGCTCGTCGGGAATGCTGGCCGGAGTGGTATTCAGGGCCATGATGTTTGCTCGCGCTCGCCGGTGGAGCGCGGAACAACGGAGCTGTTCTTCCGAACTCCCCGATACCCGCCCGGATTATGCCTGGGATCACCGAGTTTTTCCAGTCACGGGTCAGGCGGTTTCTTGCCGCATGCGTGAGGCAGGCTGCCGGGGGTTGCCGGAAAGGCTGGCCATGCTTGCTATACTTGCGAGTTGCCGCGTTTCCCCCTGGAGCCAGACTGGCACCATGACCCCCTATTCGTCGCTCGCCGACGACTTTTACGTCAACGTGAACCTCGCCACCGAGATGGAGCTTCCCTCCCAGCGGGAGACGATCCTCCAGTACTTCGAGCGGGTGCAGAAGCGATTTCCGACGATGCGGAAGTTCTACTGCCGTGACAAACGGGATTACGTGCTCGAAGAGGACAAAGACCAGGGCCGCTATCGCTGGGTCGCCGTCGAGACGAAGCGGCTCTGCTCGGGGCAGGTCAATCCGTCGTCACTGGAGTCGGTGCTCGATCAGCACCGGCTCGTGCTCGACCTTGCCCCGGCGTTTCTCTCGGTGAGCCCGCTCGACTGCGAGGCGCTCGACGTGCTGTTCGGGTTTGACTTTGCCTACCGCGGCAACCACAACGCCCTCCTGGCCGAGGCGCTCGGGGTAGGGCCAGCGCTCGAGCGGTTCGGCGAAGTACCGGGAGGCCGGGTGATCAACTACGAACCGTCGCTGACCATCTCCCTCGACGAGGATTGCCGCGTGCAGGTTCGGGTTAGCACCGAAACCAGGACCAACGCCTTCCAGGTGCGGACGGGCGAGTTCAGCGAAGAACAACTGAGCGTTTACGTCACCGCACGGCAGTACGGCAGTCTCGATCCCGACACCAGTTATGTCGACGCCATGGACCGCCTGGCTCAACTCGCCCGCGAGGTGGTCGATTCGTGCGTGGTGGAGCAGATCCTCCGGCCCCTCGCCCGCACGATCGCGCTCAAGTAAAAACCGCCTGTTGCCCTCCATTTGGAGCGCTTGGTCGGCGGTTGCGTTTGTGAGCGGCCTTGCTCGGCCAGCGGCTCCGCTCGGTCAGCGGCTGCGTTCGCCGCCCCGACCCTTGTTGCGGGCGTCGAGGTTTCCGGCGATCACGATACCGATGGCTTCGACCCAGCTCGGCACGTCGAGGACGGTGCTGAGCCCGCTTTCCTCGAGGATGTCGTCGTCGCCCGGATCCCGAGGCCTGCGAGCGGCATCCTGGCCCGCCTCCTCGACGCCGAGGAACTCGAGACCCTCGTCGTCGTCGTCATGACGCCCGGCGACCGGCGTAAAGTCGTCGCGACGTCCTCGTGACAACGACGACGACCGCGATTCGCCGGAAGGCCGGCGGCTGCCACGGGTTCGCGGCCGTGCCGGACCCGACTCTCGGGATGATCCTGACGAGGCCTCGCGTTCGCCGCGGCCGCGGACCTCACCGCCGCGGCGGCGTCGGCGGCCGCGTCCGTCGCCGGAGGAGCCTTCATCACCCGTGCGGGGTTTTGCCGGCCGCTCGCCCCGGGGGGGCTCCTGCCGGCCTGGCTCTGCCGGGCGGGCAGGCCTCATCCCGTAGGCAGTGGGCAAGGGTTCGTCTTCGAGATCGTCTGACCGAGATGCCTCGCGGGCTGGTCGATCGGCCGTTGCCTCGCCACGATCGGTTGCCTCGCCGCGATCGGATGCCTCGCCGGCTGGACGAGCCCGCCCCCGGCCACCGCGGCGACCGCGTCGTCTGCGGCGACGGGGCCGCGAATCGTCGTCACCCCCCTCGCCTGACTCGCCGCCGGAGTCCCTGGCGGCTGATTCACCATCCAGGGGTTGGTCGTCTGGTCCTCGTGCTGCTGAAACGGCATCGCGGTCGCGGTCACGATCATCCCAGGCATCGGCGGGGGCATCGCGATCGACCGGGCGACGCGGTGCGTCTTCGTCGCCGGCGGAACCGCGGTCGGAGGCAGCGCCTTCGGCCCGAGGTGCTGCGTCGCCCTCACGACGACTACGGCCGCGGCCGCCACGGCGGCCTCGCCGCCGGCGACGGCCACCGCGATCATCGTCGCTTTCAGCCGATTCACCCTCACGACGAGCTGGCTCGCCCTCTCGACGAGCTGGCTCGCCGTCGCGATGAGCATGCTCGCCCTCACGACGAGCTGGCTCACCGTCGCGACGAGTTGGCTCACCGTCGCGACGAGTTGGCTCGCCACCCGCTGCTGCGGGGACCGACTCGGGTGTGGCTGGGCCGCGGTCGTCGTACCGTCTCGGGCGGCGATCCTCGCGGATGTCGTCATCGTGACTGCGCCGCCGCTCAGTTCGCGGCTCCGGTGCCGGTGGGGGCACCGGGGCAGGTCGGCTGACCGGCTCAGCCGAACGGGGGCGGGCCGCGGGCCGCGATTCGGCTCCACCGCTGACACCCAGTTCGGACGCCAGTGCATCCCAGTCACCGGAAGCCGCCGCCGGCTTGGGGCGGGAAGGCGGCTCCTGCCGGGGCTTTGCGGCCTGCGGTGGGCGGGGCGGAGCGGGGCGGGGCGGTTCGTTGGCGGGCGCAGCTCCGAGCGATTCGGCGAGCGAGGCCCAGGGATCGTGCGGATCGTGATCCGGCATGGTCGTTTCCAGAGGCGAGCGGGGGGCGGCGACGGCGGAACGCCGTCAGGCAACGTCGACTCCCGTGTTGGCAGAATACACCAACCGGCCCGATCGTGGCAGGCTCTCTCCCTCGAGCCCGGCCGGGGGCGGAAGCGGCCCCGGAAGGCTGGCTTCCGGGGCCGCGGCGATCAGGATGTCAGGGCCGGGGCGATAGGGTCAGGACGCCAGGGCCAGGGCGATAGGGCCGGGGCGGCGACGGCTGCGACGGTGATCAGGGCGTCAGCCTCGAGAGGCTGAACTCCCGGATCATGCTGCCGTTGTCGGCCACTTCAAACAGCGGTCGGTAGGGGCTCGCCAGGCCACGCCGGGAACGGCCAGCCGGGTAGTACACAAGGTTCAGCCCGACGTTCCAGGCCGCCGGCGAGAAGTTGCTCGTCACGCCGGAGCCGGTGATGTCGATCGACCGCGTCTGGCCGGGCACCAGGTAGGTGAACGTGCCTTCCATGGCGAACAACCGCGAGAGCGGCGCCCGCAGGAGCGAGCCGACGATTCCCTCGCCGTCACCCGTGCCGCCGCCCCACAGCTTCAGCTCGTTCGCATCGCCAAACTGCAGCCGGTAGAAGCCGCAGTAGAGATCGACGGTGCTCGCGGTGCCCTGGGCCCGGCTCCGGGGCCGGAGAGAACCCTGCTGGTCGGTGATGTTGGCAGCACCCCAAAAGCCGAGCTCGTGGTAGCCCCACACGTAGCTGATTTCGCCGCGCACCTGCGCGATGTCGGCGTTGTCGAGCCAGCTGTCGTGCAAGTAGTCGTACACCGCTCCACCCTGCAGGCCGTTGCCCTCGAAGGCTCGGGTGAAGAAGCCGGTGGTTACGAAGCTCTGATCGCGGGCGTTCTTATTGAGTGTGGTGCCGTTCACCGTGAGCGTGGCGGGCTGAAAGTTGGTCTGCGTACCCCGCCAGCCGAGCTGCCAGCCGAGGCCGAAGGCGTTCCAGAACGGCATCGCCCAGTTGAGATACTCGTTGGTGCCGTAGTTGCCGTGAATCCCTAGGTTGGTGTCGTTGGTGAACGCCGTCACGCCGGCACTCGCCGTGAAGTCGCGGTACCACCGCCAGCCGTAGTAGGGTTTGCCGAACTGCCGCATCCAGTTGCAGATGCGGCCGCTGTGCTGGCAGAAGGGTTCGTCGTCCTCGCAGGCGTAGGGGTCGTCGTAGAAGGATTCGACGTGCATCACGGCGGGATATTCTCCCATCAGCAGGCCGCCCTCGCCCGGCATCATGCCCGAGCCATCCTCACCCATGGGCATGCCGTCGCCGGTCATCGAGGGATCCATGCTGATCCCGTCCATGCCCATACCATCCATGCCGGAGTCGGTCCCGTCGATGCTCATGGGCATCTGCTCGGTCAGCGACGGCGCTGCGGCCGAGGGCACCGGTAGTTTCTCACCACCGGCGGGTGCGGGCATGGCGGGAGCGGCGGTGGCGGCCGGGCCGCGGCCTGGCACGACGGCGTCGTCGAGCGCTCCGACCGGAGCCCGCTGGGTCATCACCGACGGGATCCCCTCGGTGTTCATCGCGATCCGTGGGCGGGGGCCCGGCGTGGCCGCGTAGCGAGGTGCGATTCCGCCGCCGAGACGATCGTCGCGGGCGGCCGCAAGTTCGAGCGCATCGGCCCGCCGCTGCATGGCGATGGCCTGGCTGCCTTCGGGGGCGAGGATCGGACGCACCGCGTCGCCCTGGGGCGTTCGCATCGTCATCCCGAGCATGCCGTTGGGATTGGTCGGATCGAAGGCCCGTTGCAGAGAGCCCGAGAGGCGACTGGGGCTCGACCAGGTGCTCTGGGGAGCGGTGCCGGGGCGAGCCGTGGCCCGAGGCATGGCCCGGACAGCGGCGGGCCGCTGCGGTTGCCGGGGCTGCGGCATGGGAGCGGTTCGCGGCACCTCGTCGGGCAGCACGACGGCCGCGGGAGCGGCCATTGGAGCGGTGGCCGCGGATGGGGTGGGGGCGACGAACGTGGCGGGGGCGTCGGCATCGATCCGCTCGGCAACCGGAGCGGCATCCCGATGAGGCGTCCACTGGAGCTGGGGCTCCGCGGCGGTGCCAACAGACGCCATGCCTGTGGCGAGCGCTGCGACCGCGGTCGTGATCCGCCGGTGTGGGTTGCGGAAGATGTTCATGCGTGACCTCCGAATTCCGTCTTCGACCGGCCAAAGGGGGCGCGGCAGAATCTGCTCAACCGCTATCGTTATCGGCATCGTCCCAGGTGGAACTTCCGACAAAATCGACGCCACCGGCAAGGATGCCTGAGATTGCCCAGCCTGCCAGAGGCACGGACGGGCTTTGGCCCCTGAGGGCCCCGGCGCCTGAGCGGGAAAGAGTCAGGTGGCGGGGAGGGCGGCGGCGAGGTCGTCCCGGAGGTCTTCGAAGGCTTCGAGGCCCACCGCCAGCCGGATGAGGCCGTCGACGATGCCGACCGCGCGGCGGGCCTCGGGGGCATAGGAGCCGTGCGACATCACGGCCGGGATCTCGATCAACGACTCCACTGCGCCGAGGCTCACGGCGAGCTGGAAGAGCGTGGTCGACTCGACGACCCGCCGGGCGTCGGCGAGGGAGCCCGCGACCTCGAAGCTCACGATCGTGCCCCCCGCCGCCATTTGCCGCATCGCCAGCGCGTGGCCCGGGTGGCCCGGTAGTCCGGGGTAGTGCACCGTCGTCACCGCCGGATGCCCCGCGAGCCACTCCGCGAGCCGCAGCGCCGTCGCTGACTGGGCCAGCACGCGGAGTTCGAGCGTCTTCAGGCCCCGCGAGCAGAGATACGCCTCCAGCGGCCCCATCACCGCGCCGGTGGCGTTTTGCAGCCAGTGCAGCCGCGTGCCGAGTTCGGCGTCGCGGACGACGAGCGCTCCGCCGAGCAGGTCGCTGTGACCGCCGATCGACTTGGTGGCCGAGTGCATCACGATGTCGGCGCCGAGTTCGAGCGGCCGCGAGAGGGCGGGCGTCGTCAGCGTGGCATCGCAGGCGAGCAGCGCTCCCGAGTCGTGCGCGATCCGGCTGCAGGCCTCGATATCGGTAATGGTGAGCAGGGGATTCCCCGGCGACTCGACCCACACGAGCTTCGTCTGCGGGCCGACGGCCCGGGCGACGGCCGCGGTGTCGGCAGTGTTGACGGCCTTGACGGCGATGCCCCGCTCGGCGAGCAGCCGGTGGAAGAGCCGCCAGGTGCCCCCGTAGATGTCGGTGCCCGTGACGATCTCGTCGCCAGGGGCCAGCAGCATCGTGGCGCAGTGGGTGGCCGCCATGCCCGAGGCGAAGGCGAGCGCCCGGGTGCCGCCGTCAAGGTTGGCGAGCGTCTTTTCGAAGGCGTGCCGGGTGGGGCTACCGGTGCGGGCGTAGTCGTAGGCCGACGTCATCGAGGCGTCGGGCTGCACGAACGTGCTGGCGAGATGGAGCGGCGGCACCACCGCCCCCGTGGCGGGATCGGGTTCCTGGCCCACGTGGATCGCCCGGGTTCGAAACGCAGCGCGAGACAGCATGCGGGGGGTCTCCGGTGGAGAGAGAGCCGGCAGGAAAGGGACCGGCAGGACAGGGACCGGCAGGACAGGGACCGGCAGGACAGGGACCGGCAGGACAGGGACCTACGCCCGATCGAGAGCCTGAGCCAGATCGGCCATCAGATCGTCGGCATCTTCGATCCCGCAGGCCATGCGGATCATGTTGTCGGGGATCCGAAATGCGGCCCGCTCGGCAGGCGTGTAGTTCCAGTAGCTCATCACGAGCGGCTGCTCGATCAGCGACTCGACGCCGCCGAGGCTCGGCCCGATCCGCGGGATTCGCACCGCGTCGATCACGTTCGCGGTCTTCCGCCAGTCGGCGTCCTT
>QWQL01000081.1 GCA_003670825.1 Planctomycetota bacterium | reverse complement strand
GTGGTGTTCAGCATGCCGAAGGCGGCCATCGATGCTGGTGCCGCCTGCGAGGTGCTCGCGATCGACGCGATGCCCCGCGTGATCGCCGCCCGCATGAATGCCTGATCCAGCCGTGGTCACGCGGCTTGTGGTTCACCCGCGGGCTGGTCCCGATTCGATCATCCGCATCACCTCGAGCACGACCGCTTCGTCGCGACCGGGGCAGCCCACCACCTGCACGCCAATCGGCAGCCCGCGGCTGCCCCTGTCGGTCGCCGCGGCGGCGCGGAGCACGGGGTCGAGGCTCCAGCGACGTCCCCGCTCTTCCTCGGGCTGCACGGCAGTCACTGGCACGGCACCCGCCGCCAGTTCGAGCAGATTCGCCAGCAGGCAGGGGGCGGCCGCCAGCACGAGCCTGGCCGCCGTGCCATGCCGCAGTGCCGGCACGGCTGAGACCGGACAGATCACCGCGTCGTAGCCCGAGACGGCAGCCGCGAATCGGTCTGCCAGCGCCTCGCGGTCCGCGAGCAGCGAAGCGAACTCCTCTCGGGACCGGCGGCCCGTCCGCCTCACGCCCTCGGCTTCGGTCCGCCTCCCGACGAACCGCGATGCGGCCACCACCACCGGCCGCCAGCGGCGGGGCACCCCAGCGATCGCCAGCAGCCTCCGCACGCCCGGCATCGGTCGCTCGCCGGCGAACAGGCGGCGGACATTCTCGCCGCCATCGGCGGCGAGGATGGCCAGCAGCAGCCACGCCGCCTCTCCCGCAAAGTCGCCAGGCAGGCGGTTGACTTCGATGCCCTGTTTGGAGAGCCGCGCGACGGCTTCGTGCACGCCCCGGCGCACCGCCGGTGAGGATGGGATCGGGCCGGAGTCATCCCACCATGCCACCCGGCGGATCACCGGCTGCGTCTGGCCGATCGCCGTCACCGCGTCGAGAGCCAGCCTCAGATCCTCAACGCACCGCGCGAGGAAACCCGCCCGCGGCCTCACGGCCGTGAGGCCCGGCATCGTCGCGAAAGCACCGCCGTCGCCCAGGGCCGCCGACCGCGGGACGAGGGCCGCGATCCCGCAGGCATGAGCCGGCTGCCGGAGACTGCCAGCCAGGTCGTTCCCCACGCCGAGCGGCACCACCCCGGCCGCGACCAGCGCGGCATCGCCACCACTGGACCCACCGGGGCCTCGCGACGGATCGGCCGGGTGCAGCGTGCGTCCCCAGACGGGGTTGTCGGTTTCGTGGAGGTACATGGCCTGCGGCACGTTGGCCTTGCCGACGATGACCGCGCCGGCGGCTCGCAGCTGCTTGACGAGCGGGGCGTCATCCGCATCGGCCAGCCCACGGCGGGCCTTGATGCCCAGCGTGGTCGAGAGCCCGCGGACCGCAAAGCACTCCTTCACGCTGACCGGCACGCCGGCCAGGGGGGCGTCGTGGAGTTCGCCGGCAGCCACCCGGGCGTCGATCGTGTCGGCCTCCGCCGCTGCGGCGGCCCACCGCTGCTGCACCAGCGCGTTGAGGCGGCCACCGCTGACGGCATGCCGCTCCATCCGCACCGCGAGCACCTGGGCCGCCCGCAGCCGGCCGGCCATCACGTCCCGCGCGATGATCGTCGCCGATCCGTGCGGATCGACCGCCGGCGGCTGCGGCAGTCCGCTCACAGGTCGGGGAGGCCGAACGGATCGGGCTCGGCAGCCGTGGCCGGCGCGACAGGCGGTGACGAGATCGCCGGCTGCGCTGCCGCTGACCGCATGTCCGCCGCCCAGAGCAGATCACCATCCAACACCAGCCCCGAGATCAGCACCGCGTCGCCGGCCGCTGCCGCCGGCTCCGCCCGCGAGATCACGGCCACTTCCCGCGACCGCCCTCCGGCCTCGGCCATCGACACCCGCGAATACCAGTAGGGCCCGACCTGCCGCGCGCCGGCGAATGTGGCCGGCATCACGATGCCGTCACCTTCGCGGCGGTTGTAGGCCAGCCAGTTCCGCGCCAGTCTCGCCAGGTCGTCGAGCCGCTCCGGCGCGGCGAGGATGCGGTGATGATGAGCGGCGGCGACCTCGGGCGTGGCTGCGAGGGGCCGACCCGAATCCGCGGCAACCCGCTCGAGCATCGCCAGTTCCTCGGCCACGCAGACGAGCTGCTTGTACCACTCCACCAGCAGGGCTTTGCGGGCGGGATCAGCCGGATCGGCGACGCTCTGGACGGCCTCCAGCGCCGTCGAGGCCTCGGCAACAGCCCGCTCGAGCCCCGAGGTGTCGAGCGGTTCGGGCTCGGGTACTGCAGGCACGATCGGTTCGACGGGGAGGGGAGCGGACCCCACCGCCACGTCTTCCTGGGGGGTGGCGAGCGCGGCCACGTCATCGAGTGACGGCGGCGGGGCGAGAGGCGGGGCGAGGTCGCCGGGCTTCGGCTCGCCCGTTGGGCTCGAGGTGGCCGGCTCGGTGGCAGCGAGCGACTCGTCCTTGGCAGATCCGTCGCTGGCAGGCTCGGTGGACGTCGCCAGCCCCTCAGGATCCTGCGGCATGGGTGGCGTGGCCAGCTCGTCGACCGAGACGGCTGCAGGTTCTGGAGCCGGCATCACTCCGGAATCGGGAGCGGGCTCTGGGGCAGGCGTGGTCGGCAGGTCATCAAGCGATGGGGCCGCCGACAGGTCTGGGCCACCCGCGATCGCCCTGGTGGCGTTGCGATTCGCAGGCGGGAGGAGAAAGGCGGCCTGGGTGGGCAGCCACGTGCGAATCCCTGCCGTGTCTTCCCATCCCATCCACATCAGGCCGATCAGGATGCCGAGCACGATCGGGATCGCCATCAGCCCGCCCAGCACGATGCCGACGAGCGGGCCGATGCCGCCGCGCTTACCCGCCCTGCCCCCCGGCCGTGACTTCGAAGCCGCGATGGCGACCGAGTCGTCACGGCCACCGCTGGCAGCGGCGGCCGCGGCGACGCCTGCCGCCGCCGTGCCGAAGTCGATGATGTCAGCCTCCTCAGAGGCTTCCGCGTCTGACTCGGCAAAGGTGACCGATTCGACGATTTCATCCTCGGGCGACTCGGGCTCGTCGACCGCTCCGAAGAACACCTCTGCGGCCTCAGTGCTCGCCTCGGAATCCTCGCCGACGAACCCTCCTCCCTCGACCTCGCTGGCCGACTCTATCCCCGAGTGCCCCGTGCCGATCTCGATCGCCTCGGGATCGAAGGCCGATCCGGATTCGTCGTCGAAGCCGTCCAGTCCGTCCACATCGCCCGGCTCATCCGGCGCGAAGACGGCCAGCGGCGCGGGAGCCACTGGTTCGTCCGCCGGGTCGTCCAGCCATGCATTCACCAGCGCATCATCCGCGGCCGATTCGAGCGGGGGCACCTCCGGCGTGCCTCCGGCGACGACTGGCTCCTCGGCGAACGATCGCTGGGCCGGCTCGTCGGAGGCGGAGGCATCGAGGGCATCGTCGAGCGTGGCATCGAGCTCGGCATCAAGCGCGGCATCGTCAAACGTAAACGAGAACTGTTCGGTTTGATCCGCAGGGGGATCCGACTTGAGGTCAGCCCAGGGGTCGAAGCCGTCTTCCTTGTCGGTGTCGTCGCGGTTGTCGTCAGCCATCGCTCTCGCTCCAGGGGGAACACCCATCCCAACGATCACGCGATTGTACCAGCGGGATTTTCGGGGGCGCGGCGGCGACCGGCCGGCCAGGCTCACAGCCCGTAGGCCCGTCCATACCGCTCCCGGAGGCTCTCCGCCAGCCACGTGCCCGACACGGGCATCCCGGTCACCCGCTCGATCAGGGGCTCCGATTCCAGCATCCGGCCCTCGGCATGCACCTCGCGCCGGAGCCAGCCAAGCAGTTCGTCGAACCGTCCGGTGGCGAGCCCCGCGTCGAGATCCGGGATCGCCCGCCGGATCGCCGCCAGCAGCTGCGATGCAAACATGGTGCCCAGCGTGTAGGTCGGAAAGTAGCCGATCAGCCCAGCACTCCAGTGGATGTCCTGGAGCACGCCGTGGGCGTTGTCCGGAGGACGCATCCCGAAGTCCCGCTCGAAGCGTTCGTTCCAGGCGTCGGGCAGATCGTCGACCGCGAGTTCGCCGTGCACCACGGCCCGCTCCAGATCGAACCGCAGCATGACATGCAGGTTGTAGGTCACCTCGTCGGCTTCGACGCGGATGAACGAGGGCCGCACCACCATGAGCGCGTCGTGAAACTCCTCGACGCCGACCTCGCCGAGTGCCTGGGGAAACGCAGCCTTGGCCAGCGGCAGGCACCAGTTCCAGAAGGGCCGCGACCGGCCGATAGAATTCTCCCAGAGCCGCGACTGCGACTCGTGGATGCCAAGCGATGCCGACTCGCCGGGAGGTAAGCCGTACCACTCGCGGGGCAGCCCTTGTTCGTAGAGGCCGTGCCCCGCCTCGTGGAGCACGCCGAACAGGGCCGTGGGCAGGAAGCGGTCGTTCCACCGGGTCGTGATCCGGCAGTCGTTTGGGCCGAGCGAGGTGCAGAAGGGGTGCGCGGTGGTGTCGAGCCGTCCGCGGTTGAAGTCGAACCCGATCCGCTTTGCGACCTCGCGAACGAACGCCTGCTGCGCGTCGACCGGATACACCCGCTGCGAGAAGAGCCCATCGTCAGGCCGCCGGGACGAACCGATGCAGGCCTGCACGAGCGGCACGATCACCTCCCGGAGCAACGCGAACCGCTCGGCCACGCCGCGCCACCGCGCTCCGGGCTCATAGTCATCAAGCAGCGCGTCATAGGGATCGAGATCAGGACGCTGGCAGGCCGCCTGCTCCCGCTTGAGGGCAAACATCCGCACCAGGTGGGGCCTCAGACCCTCCCACGAGGACGACGCCCGGGCGGCGACCCAGGCCTGCTGCCCCTCCACCGCCGCGCGGGCCAGTTCCTCGACGAGCCGCTGCGGCAGCCGGGCCTGCTTCTCGACGTCGCTTTTCAAGAGGCGGATCGTCGCCCGCTGCTCGGGAGTTCCCGCGGTGGCGAGCGACGACCCGGCCAGCCGCTCCAGGCGGTCGGCCTGTTCGGGGAGCGTCCGCTGCCGGTGAACGATGGCCGCCATCTCCGCGGCCTGATCCGCCCGGTGTGCCGCGGCGGCGGGCGGCAGCATCGTCTGCTCATCCCAACCAAGAACTGCCTCCACGCTGCCCAAAACGGCCGTCCGCCGCGCGTGTCCGCAGGCAGCCCCGAACAGCTCATCGGGCGAAGAGGGGCGGGGCTGTGAAGGCGTCGGCTGGTTCATCAGCCGGAGTATGATCGCCGGGCAAGGTGATCCGCAAACCTCGGCCCGTCGTGGGCCCCGCTCCATGTCAACCGCGTGCCCTTCCCAGGAGCCTCTCATGCTCGATGCCTTGGTGATCGCCCCCCACCCCGACGACGCGGAACTCGGCATGGGAGGCACGATCGCCCTCATGCTCGCACAGGGCATGTCGGTGGGCATCCTCGACCTGACCGACGGCGAGCCCACCCCCCGGGGATCGGTTGAGATCCGGACCCGCGAGACGGCCGCGGCGTCGGCCGTCCTCGGCATCACATGGCGGGAAAATCTCGGCCTGCCCAACCGCCGTCTCCGAGCCAGCCTGCGGGCCCGTGGATCGCTCGCTGGGGTGATCAGGCGTACGCGTCCGCGGTGGCTCTTCGCACCCCACTGGGTGGATGCCCATCCAGACCACGTGGCCGCGACGCGACTGGTCGAGGCGGCGCGGTTCTGGGCCAAGTTGACCAAGTGCGATTTAGACGGCGAGCCATGGCACCCCGAACGGATCTACCACTACGCCTGCGTGCACCTCAAGGCGGTCCGCAGGCCGTCGTTCGTCGTCGATATCTCGTCAACCTGCGCCCTCAAGGGCCGCAGCCTGGCCTGCTACGCCAGCCAGTTTCCCCAGCCCGCCGGTACTCCCGGCGTGCTCGATCGGGTCGCTGCCGCCGACGCCTGGTGGGGATCGGTGATCGGCACGTCGCACGGCGAACCCTTCTGGGCGCGAGAGCCCGTTGCCCTGCGGACCTTCTCGGGTCTGTTCTGACCACGCTCCCCGCGCCGTCGCCGGCGTCTGCCTGGGTCCGCAAACCGGCCCCATTCGCCGCCGCGGTCGGCACAGACTTCCCAGACTCGTAGGGAAATCCCCCGGTCCCCGCCACTTCGAGGGCGACTGGCCCGATCGCAAAGACTTGGCGAGCGCGAGCTGGAAGCCTGCGGTCGCAGCCGATCCGATGCCGATACCCGAAGGGGTGGCCGAATCATCTGGCCACGGCGTTCGCCCCGAGGACACTCATGGCCGCCCGCGACATCAACGTGATCGCACTCGTCAAAGGGGGCGAGCGCTACGTTTTTCTTTACGACGACGAAAGCCGTGACCAGGCGATTGAGGCGTTGGCACGACACGCCACCAATCCTGCGCTGAGTTTCTCCTGGTACGACGCTGCGGTGCTCGGCCAAAAGGTGCGACAAAACACCCCTCGGCCGCGGCGGCTGCGATTCGTCCCCAGGGCCGATCGCCCCGCGTGAATCGACGGTCACCGCAGCCATGCCATCCCGAGTCTCCGAACGCGGGCCGTTCTCCGCTGCGATCGAACGGTTTCTCAGGCACATGGCCTCCGAACGCGGCGGCTCGCCGCTGACGATCAAGAGCTACCGCGAGGATCTGCTCCAACTCGAGGAGTTTCTCGCCTCGGCCGGTTGCCCTTCACCGGGCGACGCCTCCAGCGTGATCCTGCGGCGGTTTGCCGCCGGGCTACATGCCGCCGGATACGCCCCTTCCACGGTCGCCCGCAAGCTGGCCAGCATGCGGAGTTTCTATGCCTTCGGCCAGCGCGAGGGGTGGGTGCGGGCGAATCCGGCCAAGCCGCTCCGCAGCCCGCGCCGGCCACGGAAGCTGCCGAAGTTTCTCACGGGGGATGAAATCAGTCGCCTACTCGCAGCGCCTCACCCGGGACAGCCTGGCGGCCTGAGGGACCGGGCGATCCTCGAGCTGATGTACTCCGCAGGCTGCCGTGTGCGGGAACTCGTCACGATCGACGACGGTGATCTCGACCTGCGAAACGGCACGGTACGAATCCGCGGCAAGGGGCGGCGCGAGCGTCACGGGATCGTGGGCTCGCACGCGCACGCGGCGGTCCGGGCGTGGCTGGCAGCCCGGCCCACGTCTCCGGGCGCTGGAAAAGCCGTAACGCGAGCGGTGTTCACCAACAAACTCGGCGGCAGGCTCTCGGTGCGGGGCGTCGCGCGGCTGCTGGAAAAGCATCTC
>QWQL01000047.1 GCA_003670825.1 Planctomycetota bacterium | reverse complement strand
GCCGCCCGGGGATCGATTCCCGCATTGTTCCCCCCGTCGGACAGCACCACGATCCCCGCGAGCGTGCCCGATGGCTCACCATCGATCGCCCGCACCACCGCCTCGCCGAGCCGCGTCTCATACCCTCGTGGAGCGAGCTGCGCCCGCCAGTTCGAAGCGGAGGCGGATGAAGGAGCGGCGGCGGAGGAAGGAGCGGCGGCGGAAGGAGCGGCGGCGGAAGAAGCGGCGGCGACCTCCGAAGGCAGCCGGACCAGCGACTCGGCGTCGGCGTCGAACCGCCACACGCTCACCTCGTGCCGCGGTCGGAGGGCCGCCAGCAGGCCCTTGTCATCGAGCAGCTCGAGGGCCTGGTACGCCCGCGTGGCATCGGGGGTGGCCGTGTCGGCGAGCGACATGCTCGCGCTGGAATCGACGAGCACCGCCACCCGCGACGGCATCACGATCTCGTACTCGGCGATCCGTTGGACATCCAGGAGGGCCGCCGCCACGGCCGCGAGGGCCGTCAGCCGCAGCGCCGCGAGGGCCACCGCGATCCACGGCGGGAGCCCGACGGCGTCCCGCCGATACATCCAGACCACGAGGGCCACAACCACCACGAGGACGACCACCGCGGCGGGCACCTGCCACCACTCGTCGCAGCCTTCCACGAGCCGGCTGGCAATCCGGTGCCGCACGTCGGCGACGGCGAGCAGGCACGGCGGTGGAGAGGGAAACGGCATGGGCTGACGGCTTCAGGCCGCCGACGAGCGGGGCGCCACAGGATGATAGCCGGCCGCACAGGCGACGAGCTGTTCGACAAGGAGGAGGCCGGCGACGGCCAGCAGCAGCGGTACCGCCAACGATGCACCCGCGATCCCACCTCCATCGGCGGCAACCTCCTCGGCCCGCTCGTAACGGAATCTCACGCCGGACAGGCTGCGGTCGAGCCGCTCGCGGCCCGCGCGATCGAGACGACCTTCGGCCGGATCGACGTTGACCGCGATCGACCGCTGTCGCTCGGTGCCATCGAGCCGTCGCCAGCGGGCTTCGTAGAGGCCTGGCACCACCGCCGCCGGCAGCCGGGCCTCGAGGGGCTGCGGAGCCGGGGCTGGGGCTTGAATCGCGGCGGCCGCTGGCACCCCAGACGCCGCGCGGGATGCCGTCTGTCGCACCAGGTCGCCGTCGGGAGGCACCAGAAAGTCGACGTCGCCCTCGTCGACGCCCTGCTCGAGCCGCACCGTCACGGGGTCGCCCACCATGAGCGTTTCGGCCCGCCGTCGCAGCCTCGCCAGGTGGCTCTCCAGTTCCAGCATCACGACGACCCAGCTGGGATTGCCCCGGGCCCAGTTGTTCCACGTGGGGGCCGCCGTCGTGAGCACCGCAACGACGAGCCCGTCGCCATACGGCTTCTCGACGGCGAGCGGCTGGCCGGTCCGCAGCGAGAGCAGCCGCCGGACGCCGGATGCCGCCGGATCGTGCCCCCGCTCGACTGCCCAGAAGCGGTCGATCCGCACCGCGCTCAGGAGCGGATTCCGCTGGCCCGCGAGCACGGCCACGACGGGATGGTCCTCGACGACAACGTCGGGCACTGGCGTTCCGACCACCACCGCAGGCAGCAGGTCGACCGCTCCAGCCAGCGGCACGGGAAATAGCCCCTCTCCGCCGCGATGGAGCATGCCGTTGATCAGTTCAGCGCGGGTCTTCGGCCCGCAAAAGAAGACCACGCCTCCACCGCCGCGGACATACGCCTCGACGGCCGTGACCGCTGCCGGGTCGAGCCGCTCAATGTCGAGTAGCCAGAGACAATCAAACCGGCGGAGGTCTGCCGTGGCGAGTGCGGCGGGGGGCTCGACCCGCGGTCGCAGGCCGGTGGCCGCGCCGACTCCGGGCGCCAGGGCGGTCGCGACGTAGAAGCCGTCGCCGCTGGTCGGCCCGGCCGCAGCGCCGTCGATGATCAGCACCTCGACGCGATCGACGACATCCACCACCGCGCGGCGGACGTTGTCGGCTGGCAGGGTGTCTGCGGGAAGTCCGGCCTCCAGCGTGTGCGATCCCGCGGCGGCGAATCGGACGTCGAACCGCCCGCTCGCAACACCTCCGGCGGGCACCTCATCGATGCGGACGCCCGGCCGGCCGGCCCCGTCCTCGCGGAGTTCCACAAGCACGTCCCGCGCCGGCCCGCCGCCGTCGTTTCTGACCTCAACCTCCACCGGCAGCAGCACGCCGGCGGCCGGCACGCCACCGATCACCTCCAATCGCTCGATCGTGAGGTTGCCCGCTGGCGGCGAGTCAGCGGCACAGTCGACGAACCGCAGCGTGACGCCATCCGCAGCGAGCTGCCGGAGCGTGGCCGCCGGCTCGGCGCTGCCGAGCCAGTCGCGGCTGCGAAAGTCACCCACCATCCAAAGCACCCGCGGCTCCGCGGAGCCACCGGCGGACTCGCCGGAGAGTTCCCGAGCCACGGCCGCGATCGCCTCACGCGGACCGGCGGATCCCGCAGACTCCGCCGTGTCGCCGAGCGCATCCCGCACCGCCTGCACGGTGGCCGGCGAGACCGGCTGCCGCGGGAGCGCCAGCCGGAGGCCGCCCCGGTCGCCGGCCGCCACCGCGAACTGCGATGACAGGCCCACCGTGAGCTGCTGGCTGCCTGAACCCGCGGCGAGGTCGGCAGCGATTCGCTCCACGACGCGGCGGCCCCGATCGAAGGCCGTTGCCGGTCGGGTGTCGCCCGCGGCGGCCTCCGGAACCGGCTCCATCCGCTCGCCACCGGTGCGGTCGCCCATCGAGCAGCTGTCGTCGAGCAGCACCAGGTGCGCCGTGGTGGCGGTGCCGAGCAGGCCGCCGGCCGCCGCCCGCCAGCGCGGCCCGGCCAACGCCAGCACGAGCCCCAGCACCGCCGCCGTCCGCAGCGCTAAAAGGAGGAGCTGCCGCAGCATCACCCGCGTGCGGTACTTCCGCTGGCTGGCGAGCAGAAACTCCATGGCCGCCCACTTCACCCGCCGCTGCCGCAGCAGGTTGATGAGGTGGATCAGCACGGGGGCCGCCGCGAGCGGCAGGCCCCACCAGACAAGCGGCGCGAAATCGAACGTCGGCATCGGTCTCCCCGCTTCGTCTAGACGGCCATGCTCGCGCGGCGTGACAGAAACCGCACCAGCGCTAGATCGAGCGGCTCACCGGTCCGCACCAGCGCGTAATCGCAGCGGAGGGCCGCCGACCGCCGGCGAATCTCCGCCAGGAAAGCCTGCACCGCCGCCAGGTAGCCGTCGCGGAGGCCCCGGGGATTGCAGGCGACGTGCGCGGGCAGTTCGAGCCCTTCGAACCGCGTCGGCCCCTCGAATGGAAAGTCGAGCTCGTCGTCGTCCATCACCTGCACCACGGCCAGGTCGTGCCCCCGCGTTCGCAGCAGGTGCAGGCCCTTGAAGATGCCGTCGCGGTCGCCGAGCAGGTCCGACACCACGATCACCATGCCCCGCCTGGGCAGCGTCTCGGCGGCGGTCAACAGCACCCGCGAAAAATCTCCGGGGCCGGCGTTCCGCGGCGCCTCGAGCACGTCGCACACGTTCGCCAGCTGCGACCGCTTCGTGCGGGCCGGCACGTGCGTCCGGAGCCGGTCGTCGAACACGCCGCAGCCGACCGCATCGCCGTGGGAGAGCGCGAGCCAGGCGAGGCTCGCCGCCAGCGTGGCGGCGCAGTCGTACTTCGTCGGCCGCGGCGGCGCCGCGGTGGGGCCCCCGGCGTAGTCCATGCTGGTCGAGCCATCGACGAGCAGGGTGAGACGGAGATTCGTCTCCTCCTCAAACTCCTTGACGTAGTAGCGGTCTTGCCGCCCCCAGACCTTCCAGTCCACGCGGCGGAGGTCGTCGCCGCGAACGTATTCACGGTGCTGCAAAAACTCCACCGACTGCCCCTTGTAGGGACTCTTGTGGAGCCCGGCGAGAACGCCCTCGACCACCGCCCGCGCCCGAAGCTCGAGCCGGTGGATGCGAGCGATCGACTCAGGATGCAAAGATCGTCTGGAACCGCGGGTCACGCGACAGTTCGTCCTCTCTGGCTGGGGTGGCCTCGATGATCCGTTCGATGATGGCGTCGGGGGTCACGCCCTCGCTCTCCGCGGCGAAGCCCACCACGATCCGGTGCCGCAGCACCGGCGGCGCGAGGGCGCGGATGTCTTCGGCGGCGACGTGGACCCGGCCTTGCAAAAGGGCCCGGGCCTTCGCCCCCACGATCAGAAACTGCACCGCCCGCGGCCCCGCGCCCCAGACGAGCTGGTCTGAGACGAAGTCTGGCACGCCCTTCTCGCCCGTGCGGGTCTGGCGCACGATCGCCAGGGCGTAGCGGACGAGGTGATCGCTCACGGGCACCTCCCGCACGCACCGCTGCAGGGCGAGGATGTCGGCCGCCGAGAGCACGGGCTGCGGCTCCTCCGCCGGCAGCCCCGTCGTCCGCCGGGCGATCTCAAACTCCTCGTCGAAGGTCGGATACCGCACGAAGACCTTGAACATGAAGCGGTCCTGCTGCGCCTCGGGCAGCGGGTAGGTGCCTTCCTGTTCGATCGGATTCTGTGTGGCGAGCACGAAGAAGGGATCGACGAGCGGATGCCGGACTCGGCCCACACTCACCTGCCGCTCCTGCATCGCCTCCAAGAGCGCCGCCTGCGTCTTCGGGGGCGTGCGGTTGATCTCGTCGGCGAGGACGACGTTGGCGAACAGGGGGCCCTCCAGGAATCGCGGCTGCCTGACCCCCGTGGCCCGATCCTCCTCGAGCACATCGGTGCCGATGATGTCGGAGGGCATCAGGTCGGGCGTGAACTGAATGCGGCTGAAGGAGAGATCGAGGCTCCGGGCGAGCGTGCTCACCAGGAGGGTCTTGGCGAGCCCCGGCACACCCTCGAGGAGACAGTGGCCGCGGCTGAAGAGGCTGATCAGCAACTCCTCGATCACCTCCCGCTGCCCGACGATGACCCGTGAGAGCTGCTCAGTGATCCGATCGTGCGCCTCGTGCAGGCGGTCGACGGCGGAGACGACGGGGGCGGTCATGCGAGGCGAGGCTCCAGGGGAGGGTCAGCGTTGAAAAATCGGCAGCGATCCCTTGTCGAGCTGCAGGATGACGAGGTTCGTGGCGGTCGTGTAGACGGTGCCGATGTAGCCCTGTGGCCAGAAGGCACCGTCGCGATCCCGCTGGGCCTCCGACACCAGCCGCTTCTCGACCTGCCCGCGATAGGTCTCCCAGCCGGGCCCCCCGTCACGATACATCACCTGGGCGTAATAGAAGTGGGCATAGTGCCAGTGTCCGAAACTGTTGTTGCCGATGGCGCCGAGATGCCGCTTGGCATAGGCGAGCATCCGGGGCACGTGGGTGTCGTCCTCCTCGCCGGCGTTGAATAGGCAGGCAATCGCCGCGGCCGAGATTGCGGGCCGGCCGCCGCCCCCCTTGGAGCTGTACTGCACGCCGCCGTCGGGCAGCGTGCAGGCATGGATGTAGCCGATGGCCTTGTCGATGATCTCGCGGGGCACGGGGATCCCGGCGTTGCGGCAGCCCCGCAGACCCTGCACCTGCGTGATCGTGGTCGAACCCTCGTCAAAGTCGTTGCCGTCTTTCGCGCTCACGTAGCCCCAGCCGCCATCCTTGGTCTGCGCTCGCCCTGAGAAGACGACCGCCTTGGCGAGCACGCTGACGAGTTCCTCCCGCCGCCGCTCGTCTTCCTCCTCCCCGAGCACCTGCGACAGGAAGAGCATCGCGAAGCCGTGGCCGTAGGTGTAGCGGTCGTCTCCCTTGGGATCGCCGATCAGGCCGTTGGTCCGCGACCGGCTGACGAGGTAGTCGACCGCCAGGCGGATCGCCTCGGCGTGGCGGCCCTGCGACGTGGTCGATCCCTCCATCAACAGAGCGGTGCCTGCCAACGCCGTCATCGCCGTGGGGTACCGGCCCTCGTTGGCAGCCCAGTTGCCCCGCCGCGACTGTCGGGCCTCGAGCCAGCGGAGCCCGTCGGCGACCACGGCCTCGACCGGGGCAGGCTCGGCGGCGACCACAGGAGCCAGCGGGACAATCGCGGTCACCACGGCCACCGTCAGGGCGGCAGCGAACGACGATGAGCGGCGGGGAACCTTCATGCCACCATGATACGTCGACGGCTCGTTCAGCGATCGCCGCCGGTCGGTCGCGACCGCTCCAACCCCTCCAGGCCCCGCGTCAACGACGGCGGCCGACCGGCGGCCTGGTACGGGGGCCGCGGTGGCATCGGCCTCCCGGTGAACTCAAGCGTCAGTGGCTGCGTGGTCGCGTTCGCACCGCGAATCGTGATCGAGTGGTCGCTCGGATTCCCCACCACCTCGCAGCCGACGAACATGTGCGGCTGCACCGGCAGGCGATCCTGCTCGAGCACCGCCTGCCCGGTCCGCTTGTCGATGCACAGCAGTTCCATCTCCTGGCGACCGGTATCCCCGCCGGCCCGCACCTGTCGGCAGAACACGAGCACCGGCAGGTCGGCGGGTTGGGCGAGGTGCAGGCAGTGCCGTCGCACGGTCGCGGGTACCGGCCAGAGCAGGCTCCCGTCGGCGCGGTCCACCGCCCACACGCACCCCGAGAGCGGCGGAGTCGACTCGCTCGCCATCAGGATGCCCTGGAGCGGAGAAACGGCGCTGTCTTCCTGACCGGCATCGAAGGCGTCGGCATCGGTGCCGCCCACGAAGACGAGATAGCGGTCGCGCCACACGGCGACGTGCAGCTGCTCGGTCCGCGCGGGTCCGCCCGCCAGCCGGGTCCGCGAGGCGATCGTCCCCGCATCGATGTCGATCACGGTGAACTCGCCGCCAGGCTCGAACACGCCGAGGTGCCGATCGCCGATCATCGTGGCCCGGGCCGCGCCGGCGAACTCGCCGAGTGGCCGCGGGTCGCGAAAGACAGGATCGACCCGCTCGATCCGCACGCGGCTCGCCACCGGGGCATCATCGAGGGGAACGATGGCCAGCACGTGCCGGCCGCGGGAGACAAGCCGCTGACGGCGATTCGGCAGGTCGACCAGATGCAGGATCCGGCCGTCTCTCATCGACACCACGGGCGAGCCGCGACCGTCGGCCGTGCAGCCGCAGAGCACCTCGTCGTCCCCGGTCCATTCGACGATGGCAGGGAGCCCCTGCCGTTCCCAAAGCAGGCTGCCCGACACCGGGTCGAGCAACGCGGCCGACCGGCCCGCGGTCAGGAGCACGCCGGCGGCCCGCGCCGGCGGCGCG
>QWQL01000209.1 GCA_003670825.1 Planctomycetota bacterium | reverse complement strand
GCGAGGGCGGGTAGGCGAAGGGGGTCGGCGAACGCTCGAGGAGCCTTGGGCGTATCCTCGCCCGGCGACAATCCGAAGGACCGCGCAGCGGCGACTTTTGCCGCCCCCGAGCCGGCGATCAGTCCGTGATCTCAACCGTCACCGGAATCGCGTTCACGCCGTCGGCCGGCGTGGGGCCGGCACGGCCAGTCGCCCGCACCGTCACGGTGCCGCGGCCGAGCAGTTCGGCCGGCACCTCGATCGTTGACTCCGGCCCCGTCGTCCGCCCAAGCACGCGGCCCGTCGCGAACACGACCCCCCCGCTGATTCCCTTGCCGCGCACGGTCACGCGAACCGTGCCCTTGCGGGTCGTCTTCAGGGGCTCGACCACAAGTTCGATCGACCGACCGTGGTTGGCAAATGACACCGGCACGATGCTCCGTCCCTGCGCCTCGATCGGCGAGCTTTCGATCGCCACCACCCGGAGGTCGTGGTGGCCGTCGGCCAGCGGCGTGGTGTCGAGCGAGAGCCGTCCGCCGACACCGCACTCCGTCACCCGCACGCCGTCGATGAACAGTTCGAAGCGATCGGCCACGCCGCCGTCCGGCACCGTGGCCCGCGGCTCGAGGGCGATCGTTCCCGAGAGAACCATGCCGGGCTGGAGCAGTCGCGAGTCGGCGGTGTTGATCACCTCCACCTCGGGAATGCGGGCCCAGGGTTGGCAGAGCGGATCGCCCACCACGAGTAGTTGGTAGGGCGACCGCACCGCCTGGTAGAACGCCTCCGCCAGGCTGGCCCCGCGGGCGTAATGCACCTGGATCGCGGCATGGGGAAACTTCGCCGGGATCGAGTAGGGCTCGATCACGGTGCCGCTGGAGCCGGCGGCCCCAAACCGCAGAAACTCCGACAGCGGCGTCTGCGAGGATGACGGGGTGAAGATCCCACCGAAGCTCGTCAGGTTTTCACAGATCGCCCCCGGCACGATCGTGCTGCCGCTCGACCGCCAGTCGAAGTCGGGCGTTCCGGCCATCAATCCCGCCACGTCCTGTTTTCCCCCGGGAACGCCCCCCGACACGATCTCAGCCTTCACGCCCAGATTCACCAGCGCCCTGACCATCGCCGGGAAGACGCTGCTGCGGGTGGTCGTTCGCACGTCGGCATTGGTCATGAAGTAGATCGTCCCCTGCGGACGCGTGCCGTCGGCCTTCGCGGCCGACCGCAGGTAGGCGGCAACCTCGCGGGGCGTGTTGCCTCGGCCGGAGGTCACCCCGAGCATCACCGACAGCACATACCTTGCGCCGCCGGCCTCGAGCAGCGCGCCGTCGCTCCCCCAGCCGTACCAGCTCCGGAAGCCCTGCGTCGTCGCAGGCACGCCATCCCTGCCGAGCGGGCGGTAGTAGTCGTTGCTCTCCGGATCGAGCCAGGCAGGGCCGCCGCTGAGCGCGGAGGCGAAGAGCGCCGTCATGCCCGTCAGCGATGCCGATGGAAACGTATCCCTGTTGACCAGATCAGGGGGCAGTTCGTCCTTGTAGTCGATTCGCCAGGGGAAGTCGCTCGACCAGGCCACGTAGTCGATCTGGGCCGCGAGCCGGCGCGAGTCGATCGCCTTGAAGATCGGCACCATGAGCTCGTTGCGGAACCGGGCGAGCGTGGTGTTTTCCACGCTATCCTGCCACGGCAGCATGAAGACGTTGATGGGCGGGATCTCGCGGGCCGCGATGAAGGCGTTGGCCACGGCGATGCTGTCGGCACTGGCGGAGTTGACCACCACAAAGACGTTCTCGGCGCCGCCGCCACCGCGGGCCTCGACGGCCGCGACGATCAGACTGGCGACTGCCCACAGCCAGCAGGACCACGCCGGGGCGAAGCAACGGCGTGCACGGACGGAGGATCGCAGACCGGAGGCAGGCAACATCGGCGGAATCTCGCAGCGGCGACAGCGTGGCATGGGCTCCGGGGGGAGTGTAGGCCTTCCCGCCAGCCGGCTCCACTGTCCTGCAGAAACGGCCTGTGTTGGCCGCGCGGGGATAGAGATAGAATATGGAGATGATCCGTCATGCTGCGACGATCCGCACCAGTATCGCTCTGCTCGCCCTCGCTGCGGTCCATGCGACCGCCGCTGGCGAGGCTTCGTTCTCCGGCGCGCGGGCGCTGGCCCACCTCGAGACGATCTGCGCGCTCGGCCCGCGGCCCAGTGGCTCGCCCGCGATGGACCGGCAGCGGGCCCTGCTCGCCGACCACTTCCGGAAGCACGGCGGGACGATCGCCGGGCAGGCCTTTCAGATCCGCGACCGCCGTTCAGGAAAACCGGTGCACATTGAAAATCTCGTGGTCACCTGGCATCCCGATCGGGTCGATCGCGTGCTCATCGGAGCCCACTACGACACGCGGCCATTTCCCGATCGAGACCCGGTCGATCCCCAGGGCACGTTCGTGGGCGCCAACGACGGCGCGAGTGGCGTGGCCCTGCTGATGGAACTCGCCGTCGCGATGCCCGACCTCGCCCCGCCCGTGGGCGTCGACTTCGTCCTCTTCGACGCCGAGGAATACGTGGTGGCGCCCCGCGACCCCTACTGCCTCGGATCAAACTTCTTCGCGCGGCAGTACGCGGCCGATCGTAAGGCTGGCCGGCTGAAGTATGCCTACCGCTGCGGGGCGATCGTCGACATGGTTGCCGACCGCGATCTTTCCATCTGGCAGGAGCAGCACAGCGTCGACTGGCCCGACACCCGGCCCGTGGTCGACGCGATCTGGGATGTGGCCCGCCGGCTGGAGGTCCGCCAGTTCGTGCCGCGGCCGAAGTATGCCGTCGAAGACGATCACGTGCCGCTGCGGATGATCGCCGGGATTCCCACCTGCGACATCATCGACTTCGACTATCCGCAGTGGCACACCACCGCCGACACGCCCGAGGCCTGCTCGGCGGAATCGCTCGAAGCGGTGGGCCGCGTCCTGCTCACCTGGCTCCGCGAGCAGCAGTGATCGCGATGGATCCTCTCCTGCCCTCGCCGCGGCAGCAGCTCGTCGTTCCCGACCTCGGACTCGGCGACATGCCCCTGGTGCTGTCGCTCTGGCTGGTGCCGCCGGGCGCGGCGGTGCTGATCGGAGACCGCGTCGCCGAACTCGCCGCGGGGGGCGTGACCGTCGACCTCGAGGCGCCGCTGTCAGGACGGCTGGTCCGCCAGTTCGTCGACGAGGACGACCGGCTCGCGACCGGCATGGCCATCGCCGAGTTCGAGGTGGGCCCGTGACCGCCGCAGGGCTTGGCAGCAAACCCGACGGCTGGCCGACGGACAACCGCGACGTCTGGGCCGCAGCGCTCGCGGGGGCCGCGGCGATGTTCCTCGTGCAGCCGCCGGCCGACCTCTGGTGGCTGGCATGGATCGCACCGCTGCCGTGGCTGGTCCTCGTGCGGTCGACACGGTTGCCCGGCCGTCATCCCGGGCTCGCACTCTGGACCGCTGGATTCGTGCACTGGCTGTTGGCGATCCACTGGCTGCGGCTGCCGCATCCGGCCACGTCGCTCGGCTGGCTGGCACTCTCCGCCTATCTCGCGGTGTACGTGCCGCTCTTCGTCTGGGCGGCACGGCGGCTGGTGCATCGCTGGGGGTGGCCGCTCGTGCCGGCTGCCGTGATCGCCTGGATGGGCTGCGAGCAGCTCCGCGGCACCCTCCTCGGCGGGTTCACCTTCGGCATGCTCGGCCACACCCAGTGGCGATGGACGACGCTCATCCAGCTCGCCGACGCCTTCGGCGCGGTGGGCGTCGGCGGCGTGGTGATGGCCGTGGCGGCCGCGGCGACGACGCTGGTGGCCACGCGGTGCCGCCGGGCCGCGGCCATCGACTCGGCGGTCGCGGCGGCCGCGGTCCTGCTCGCGGTCGGGTACGGTGCCTGGCGGCTGGCCGGCGAGCCGGTCACGACGGATCGGCCGCTCGACGTGCTGCTCGTGCAGGGGTCGGTCGACACCGAGCTCAAGCACGATCCCGATGCGGCGATCGACGTGGCCCAGCACTACGACGCGCTCACGCTCGAGGGGCTCGCCGCCTCCGGCACGTCCGCGCGGCCCGACCTGATCGTGTGGCCCGAGACGATGTGGCGATGGGGGCTGTTGGAGATCGATCCTTCCGAGCGGCTGCCCGAGCCGGTCGTCGAGGAGATGCTCGGGCCGCCTGCCGACGAGCCCACCGCGACAGACGACGCCGAACGCCAGGCGCTCTGCCGCACGGCCCTGGAGCGGCAACGGATCGACGCCCTGTCGGCCTACGCGATGAGGTACGGCACGACCTGGCTCGTAGGCGTCGACAAGCAGCGGGTCACGCCCGAGGCCGTCACCGGCGCCGAGCACTTCAACTGTGGGCTGTTCCTCGACGCCGAGGGGCGGGTGCTCGCCTGCTACGACAAGATGCACCCGGTGATGTTCGGCGAGTACGTCCCGTTCGCAGAGACGTTTCCGATCCTCTACCGGCTCACGCCCCTGCCCGCGGGCCTGTCGGCTGGGCTGGCACCCGTGGGGATCAGGATCGCGGGCTACGAGGTCGCTCCGACCATCTGTTATGAGACGGCGCTGCCGGAGGCCATCCGCGGGCTCGTGCGGCAGCTGGCAGCCGGCGGGCGCCGGCCCGACGTGATCGTCAACCTCACCAACGACGGCTGGTTCTGGGGATCGAGCGAACTCGACATGCACCTCACGGCGGCGGTCTTCCGGGCAATCGAGGTCCGCACGCCGATCGTGGTCGCCGCCAATACGGGCTTTTCGGCCTGGATCGATGGCTCTGGACGGCTACTGGCCCGGGGGCCACGCCGGGCGGTGGCCACGCTGCGGGCCGCGGTGCGGCGGGACGGCCGGGCGAGCCCGTGGCTGACCTGGGGAAGCCTGCCGGCCGGGGGATGTATGGCGGTCGTGGTGGCCGTGACGCTGGAATCGCTCCGCCGCGGGCCCGCGGGAAGGGCCGGCGGGTCGACAAAACGGGCGCGTCCTGGGCTCCTTGAGCCGGCATGACCCTTCTGCCGATCACTGGACGAGCGGTAGGCTTGCCCGGGCCGGCCGCGGCCGTCGACAATAGACGGTAGCGGTTCGCCGGCGAGGGATTTCATGAACATCATCGGCAAGATTTTCGTGTTCGCAGTGTTCGTCATGAGCCTGATGCTCATGACGTTCGCGGGCGTCATCTACTCGTCGCACGTCAACTGGAAAAATGAGGTCGAGCGCGCCCCGAAGGACTGCCTGCCCGGCCAACAACCGGGCTACAGATACCGGATCGCGGAGGCCGAAACGGAGCGGAAGAAGCTCGATGACGACATCACGCGGCTCCAAGCGAAGGTAGCCGAGTCGGAGCAATCCCGCGATCAGGTGCTGGCCAAACTGCAGACGGCGATCGTGCAGAAGGACGAGGAACTGCGGAGGCTCCGCTCCGAGAAGGACGAGCGGCAGGCGAAGATGGAGCAGGCAGTCGATGACGTCCGCAAACTTCGCGAAGACCTCCTGGAGGCCGACAAGAACGTCGCCGCCCTTCAGGCGCAGGTGAATGCCCAGCAGCAAAAGGTCGATTCTCAGGTCGACAAGTCGGCCCAACTCTCCGCCGCGCTCGCCGAGTCTCAGGCCGAACTGACGATCGCCGAAGAACGCAAAGCCCAGCTCGAGAAGCAGGTCGCCAATGCCCGCGTGCTGCTCAAGCAGAATGGCCTGGCGATCGAGAGCCTCCCCAAAGATCGCGTGCCCACGCTCGACGGCGACGTGACCGCGGTCGCCTCAGGCACGATTCAGGTGTCGCTTGGCAGCGATGACGGCCTCCAGGTGGGGCACACGCTCGAGGTCTACCGGGGGGGCGAGTACATCGGCCGGGCCGTGGTCAAGACCGTGATGCCCGACCATGCCGTCGCCGAGATCGTGAAGGCCTATGCTCGCGGCATCGTGCAGCGGGGCGACAAGGTCACAACCCGGCTGAAGGCGTGATCTGTGACGACGGCTTGAGGAGCTCGATCCATGGCAGATGACTCGCAGCCCCAGCGGCGCTCGCCGATGAACATCGACACGGTCATGCTCGTGCTGTCGTTCGTAGCGCTCTCGATCGGCTGCCTGATCATGGCCCTCGACCTGTTCTACCGGCGAATGCCCCTCTCACCGGTACCGCCGCAGTAGCCCGGCGAATGGCCGTGAGGCGGGTGCCATGCTGTTTTCGTGGATGCGAGCCCGCCGTCGTCGTGCCCTCGGTGACCTGCCGTTTCCCGGGGCCTGGCACGACATTCTCCGGCGTGGCGTGAAGCAGTCGCAGTGGCTCGAGGACGAAGAGACCGAGCAACTCCGCCGCTGGATCGCCGTGTTTCTCGCGGAGAAGCGGTTTGAGGGCTGCCGGGGGCTCGAGATCACCGACGAGATCCGGGTAACGGTCGCGGGCCAGGCGGGCATCGTGGCATTGGGCTTCGGCGGCGAGTGGTTCGACGGGCTCAGGTCAGTGCTCGTCTATCCCGGCGACTATCTGGTGCCCCGGTCCACGGTACTGGATGGTGGGGGCGAACTGGAGTGGCAGGAGGCTCGCATGGGGGAAACCTGGTCGGGAGGCAGCCTCGTGCTCTCCTGGCCGGGCGTGGTCGACGGCGGCCGGCTGCGTGACGGCCCGCGGAGCGTGGTGATGCACGAGGTCGCCCATCTCGTCGATGCGCTCGACGGTGACATCGACGGCGTCCCGCCGCTGCCGGCGGCCGACCGCGAGGCCTGGATCGACGGCATCGAGGCCTGCCGGGAGCGGTTCGAGATCGCGCTCGACGAGGGGCGATCGACCGCGTTCGACGAGTATGCCGCGGAGAGTGCCGTCGAGTTCTTCGCCGTGGCGAGCGAGTGCTTTTTCCAGGATCCCCATCGCCTCGCCCGGCATGATGGCGAGCTCTACGGCCTGCTCACAAGAGCCTGGCGCCAGGATCCGCAGCGCCGCGTGCCGGCTCACCCGTCCCGGGGGCGATGAACGGTCCCGCGGCCATCTCTTCCTACGCCTTACGGCGCGGGATTTTCCAGCGTGTCGGCCGCCGGCGGCTCAGCGGCATCCGCGTCGTCGGCCGGCGGGGCCACGTCGTCCGCCGGCTTCCAGTTGGGCTTCGGCGGCAGGGGGGGAGGCAGCGCTGAAACCGTTCGCCGCGGAGCGAGCGACACGACAAGGCCATCGGCTGACGCCAGAATCAACCGGTCATTGACGGTGTTGGCCACCGGCAGCGTGAAACTGCCAAGGCACATCCACTCGCTCGGCATGCCCGTGGCCAGATCGAGGCTCGCCAGGCGGCCGACG
>QWQL01000180.1 GCA_003670825.1 Planctomycetota bacterium | reverse complement strand
CGCCCGGCGAAGCCCTCGATCGTGTGCCGCGAGTAGACGGCGTTTTGGCCGTCCACGAGCGACAGTTCCTTGATGACGCGGCCTTTTCGGACCTTCGTGTCGATCTCCATCGTGAGCGTGCTCACGTCGCCCGCCTGCTTCGTGCCGACCACCTCCCACAGCTCGCCCACGATCTCGCCATGCGGCGGATGCTTTTCGCCCGCCACCTCCGCGGAGTTGCCGCCGAACGGCATGCAGAAGAAGTCGCCGCGAAGCGTGACCAGCACCGGCGCAGGCATCGGCAGCGGAGCCTCGTCCTGCCAGGGGCTCACGTAGTAGGGCTGCACGGGCCGGTCGCTTGAGCGAAAAAACGTGACCGGCGCCATGTGGCCGCCCCGCGTGGTCACCGCCACCTCGACGTCTTTCGTGGCGAGGATGGCGCTCGGCTGCGAGTGCACGCTGCGGGAGGGCGCGTCGGCTGCGACCGCCGACGCCATCAGAACGAGGCTCGCGGCCAAGGCACAAAGGAACGTCATACGCATCCTGCTCTCATGAAGAGACCGTTCGGGAACCGGCAATGCCGACCCGACGCGATCTTACAGGATATTTCTAAGCGGTCTATCGAAAGCTTGCCTAGCGACGCCCGCGCTCACTCGCCACCGGGGGCGGCCGAGCTCGGTTTCGGAACCTTCGCAGGCCGCTGCGTCTTCAGATACTCGGCGACCACGGCGACGAACTCCCCCTCGGAGACCGTGCCGCTGCCGTCCTTGTCGGTGCTCCAAAACGCGGCCTTCATCGCCAGCGGCACCTCGCCGATCGTGAGCGCCGCGTCGCCGTTGGCGTCGAGCCGGTGAAACATCTTCCTCGTCTTGCGTTCGGAGTCGGCGGCGACCTCCGCCGGCCCGCGGAGATCCGATTCAGGCACGGCGATCTCTATGGCGGCTGGCACGGCGATCGTGAAGTAGCCGATCATCATTTCGTCCCAGGACTGATCCCCCCAGCTCACCGTCTTGTTGGGATCGGGGTTGCTCGGATTGGTCGCCGAGTTGTCGAAGTGGGCGACCGCGTGAATCCGCGTGCCCGGCGGCAGGGTGAGCGGGTTGGTGAGCCGGTACTCCGTCTGCCAGTTGAAGTCGTAGCGCGGCACGTCGAGCAGCACCTCCCGCGTTCCGTCGGGATACTCCGCCTCGTAGCGGATCGTCTTGCCGCGGAGGTGCATGTGCGGCGACATCGACAGGAGCAGCGTGCTCCAGGGGATCCGTCGCGACTTAGCCTCTGCGCGGTAGTTGGCCTCCCGCGCCGGAATTTCGAGGTCTCGCTGGAGAGCGCTCGACGAGACCACGCGGTGCGTGATCGTGGCGGGGTCGGCGAACACCAGGCCGATCCTGCTCAGATCCTCCTGCACCGTGCCGACGGGCGTGTAGTGAACCTGGAAGGCGAGCCTCGCTCCGGCCGGCACGAGCCTCGCCATGCCGTCGGGCAGGGCGTCGGCCCGCACGCCCGGCACATACCCGGCGAAATAACCCTTTCCCTCGCCGATCCCGATGGCGTCGTCGGGCATCCGTACGAAGGCGAGGATGTGGTGAACCACCGCCCGATTGCCCGGCACGATCTCCACGCCCTTGATCCACGTGTCTGCCGTGAAGCCGGGATCCACGATGAACCACTGGTAGGCCACCTCTCCCTCGGCCTGGATCCGGAAGGGCTCGGCCTGGATCGGCAGCACGAGGTCGGGAGGCTGCGGCAGCTGCCAGCCCTCCACAAACGTCTGGGCTGCCGGCAGGCCGGCCGGATCGCCCTCTGGAGCGCCGTCCTTCGCCCACTGCTCGATCGCATTCTTGTCGTCATCCGACAGGCTGCGGTCGTTATGGAAGCTGCCAAACTCCCCGCTCGCATGCCAGGGGGGCATCCGCTGGTCGCGGACCACCTCAGCGATCATTTCGGCCCAGCCGGCCGCCTCGTCGTAGGTCGTCAGCGCGAACGGCGCGATGTCACCGCTGCGGTGGCATTCGACGCATCGATCCCTGAGGATGTGGGCGATGCGGTTGGAATAGGTGACCGTCGCGCCTGCCTCGGGCTTCCGCACCCGGCCGATGAGGCAGCCGACGGGGTCCGCTCGCGGCATGGTCACGCTCTTTCCGGCGAGGAGTTCGTCCAAGGCGTCGGCCAACTCATTCCGCCCGGGCTTCTCCCTGACATAGCCCACGCCGTACTGGTCGTCGATGCGGCCCGAATAACGAATCACGCGGTCGCGATCGAGCACGAACACCTCGGGCGTGCGGGTGGCGCCGAACTGGTCCGCCACCCGGTTCCCGGGGTCTTTGAGGACCGGAAACTCGAGGCCGTGCGTGCGGGCGGAGGCGGCGATTTCCGCGAGCGAGTCGTGCACGTTTGAGTTGATGGCCACAAACGCCACACCACGCGGACCGTATGCCTGATGGAGCCTCTCCAGGCGGGGGCTGTAGAGCTTCGCCAAGGGGCACTCGGTGCCCAGGAAGGCGATCACGACGAGTTGCTCACCGGCAAGGTCGTCGAGCGAATGCTGCTTGCCTCGGACGTCTTCGAGCGTGAACCCGGCAACGGGCGTGCCGGCCGCACGGACAAATCCCACTGGCGGCAGCGGCCCGAGGATCGCGGCGGCGACCGCCACATTGGCCCACGTCATTCGCCACCGCATGACCGATTCCTCCCGCGTGCGTGACAGCAACCCGCAACGGGTCGCCAAACCATGACGCCATCATGCCAGATTCACGGCAAATTTTCACGACTCCATCCACGACTATCCGCAGCCGTTACCGATGACCCTCCATTGGGGGCATGCCCGCCGTCACGCTCCACCAGAAATTTTCGGGCTCATAAATTCTTCTTGATGCGGATCGATGCAAAGAGCGATTACGATGCATTTTGGAGGTCGTCGCGGGGTACGCGTCGTCTATCCTGAAGCCGGATGAACACAGGTCACCTCTTGAGGACAATGGCGATGAAAACTGGAGCTCCCCTTGCCGCATGCGTGATCGCGGCTTTTGCAGTTTCCGTCAGTTCGCCCGCGGTGGCTCAAACGCCCAGCACGTATCTCGGCACGACATCCGGGACGACGATCAACGGCGAGACGTGGGGCCTGTGGATGGGTAACTGGGACAACGGCTACAGCGGAAATAACGCGAGCTACATCGGCACGATCAACTCCACGGCCGCGAATGACGGTCGCGTCTTCTGCGACCTGACCGATCTGTTCATCGCCGATTCGGACGGCAAGATCGGCTCGCTGACGATGACGTCGGGCACGCTTCAGGCACCGATGGCTCTTGCGGCCAACACGCGGACCGTGACGATCGGCTCGGGCTACGTTGGTGGGCGCGGCGTGTTTCAACAGAGCGGCGGCACGTTCTACATGAACTCGGGGGAGATGCGACTCGGCGAGTTCCGCAGTGCAGCCGGCGCGGGCAACGGGCTCTACGACATCAGCGGCGGCCTGTTCACCACGACCGGGGGCCTCCAGCCCGGTGGCAATGTGGTGCTCCATCGCTCGAATCAGCCGATAGCCTCGGGCACCAGTCGCGCCGAACTTCGGATCAGCGGCAGTGCCGTGGTCGATCTCGGCGTGCCGGACGATCCGACCGCCGCGCTTGGGTTCGGGCCGGGGACGGGAGAAGGGAGTTCCATTCTGACCGTCATCGGCTCGCAGGCGTCGATCAACATCGCGTCGATGAGGATGGACTTCACGGCGACGATTGGGGGCGTCGTGCCCAACAGCGGCGTGATCAACTATTCGTTCGACGAAAGCGGCGTCTCCACGATCAACATCACGGGAACCGGGGCGTCGCTCGCCCAGGGCTATCTCGATGTGAACTACACCGGGTCAAGCATCACCAGCGGCACCACCTTCACCCTCATGAACACGGGCACCGGCGGCGGCGCGATCACCATGGCGAGCACCTTCACGCTCCGGCCCGAGGATCAAGCAAACTGGCAGCTCGACCTCGTCGACACGAACAAGGCCCTCCGCCTCACCTACACCGGCTCGACGATCGTCGGGGCGATCACGATCAACGTCGGCAGCGGCACGACGCAGACGCAGACCCAGGCCGGCTACTCGACGCTCTCCGGCAGCCTGCCTCTGGTGAAGACCGGTGGTGGCACGCTGGTGATCACCGCCGCCAACACCCTCACCGGTTCCACGAGCGTCCAGCAGGGCACGCTGCAACTCGCCAACGCCGCGGCGCTGGCCTCGAGCCGGATCGTGCCGCTCGCTGGCGGCACGGTGTCGCTCGCTCCCTATCTCCAGACCACGGTGGGCGGCCTCGCGCCGAATGCCGGCGGCCTGGTCGACCTGGCCAACGGCAAGGTGACGGTGGCGAGCGGCCTGACTCCCACCGAACTGGTGACGGCGATCGTGGCGGGCCGTAATAATGGCTCCTGGACCGGCACGAGTGGCATCACCTCGAGCGTGGCAGCCTCTGACGTGGCCTCCAGCATCCCGCGGTCCGTCGGCTGGCTCGACAATGGCGACGGCTCGGTGACGGCGGCCTTTGCGGCGCCCGGCGACACCAACCTCGACTGGTCCATCGATATCCTCGACACCGCCAACTTCCTGGCACTTGGCAAGTTTGACACGGGTTCACCGGCGACGTGGCTGGAGGGAGATTTCACTTACGACGGTTTCGTGGACATCCTCGATACCGCCGCCTTCTTATCCACCGGCCTCTACAACACCGGGAACTACAACACGCCGCCGTCAGCAACTGGCATCGCTGCAGTGCCCGAGCCGTCGGCCACGGCACTCGCCGCCCTCGCCGTCGCCGGCTGGGCTGCCATCGGGCAGGCCAGGCGGTTTCGGTCGTGCGGGCGGAAGGTTCGCTGATCGGTCACGGCGAGCAGCCCCGAGCGAAATCGTTGCGGCCGCAGGCATAGAAACCGACGAGGCAGGAGGCGAGGTTCGACCAGGTGTTGGCCCTCGTCCTCAGGAGTTGCTCGGGGTGGATTCGCTCCGCGTAGGTTGGCCGATGCAGTTCCCTGGCGGCGACCCAGTCGTCCCATTGGCCCCGCTCGCCAACTGTCGGCCCGGTGAACGGTGTGCATACGCAGCCGATAGTCCCTGGCGATCACTCCGATCACCCCTTGATGCCTCGCCCCCGGCGGTCGCGGGTATTCTGTTCTTCATGATAACCACTTCCCGTTTGGTGCCGCGTCACTTTCAGACGTTGCCTGTGTCTACGACGCCGCATCGTGTCGCCGCCGTCTGCCTCGCACTCGTCGCTTCCTGGATCCCGGGTGTCGCCGTGTCGGCCACCGATCATGATTCACCCCCACGGCCAAACATCATCTGCATCCTGGCCGATGACCTGGGCTCCGGCGACCTCTCGTGCCTCAGTCCCACATCCGCCTGGCAGACACCCCGCCTCGACCGCCTCGCGAGCGAAGGCCTCGTGTGCACCGACGCCCACTCGACGTCGAGCGTCTGCACGCCGAGCCGCTACGCCCTGCTCACGGGCCGCTACTCATGGCGGGGACCGCTCAAAAAAGGCGTGCTGGACGGCTACCAACCTCCGCTCATCGAGCCCGGCCGGTTAACCGTCGCCGAACTGCTCCGGCAGCACGGCTACACGACGGCCGCCTTCGGGAAGTGGCATCTCGGAGTCGGATGGAGCCGCTCGGGCCCGCGGCCCGAGGACGTCGACTTCACCAGCCCGTTCCACGGGGGCCCGCTGGCGCACGGGTTCGACCGCTTCCTGGGTATCGCCGCGTCGCTCGACATGCCCCCCTACGTCTGGCTTTCCCAGGATCGTGCCGCGAGCGTGCCGACGGCCCACGTGAAAGATAGCCGGGCCCCCCGGCTCTGGCGGGCCGGGCCAATCAGCGATGACTTCACCATGGAGTCGGTCCAGACGCGACTGGTGGACGAAGCGGCGGCCTACGTCGAACAGCGGGCGCAGGCCCGCGACGGTCGGCCGTTCTTTCTCTACCTCCCACTGGCAGCACCGCACACGCCTCTGCTGCCGACAGCCGCGTTCGAGGGGAGCACCCGCACGACCCCCTACGGCGACTTCGTCGCCCAGGTCGATGCCGACATCGGCCGGCTCCTCGACGCCCTCGACCGCACCGGACTCGCCGACAACACGCTCGTGATCGTCACCGCCGACAACGGGTTCGCACCGGCGGCGGGCTTGGCGGAACTCGAGCCGTTCCACCACGATCCGAGCGGCGGCCGAAGGGGTTACAAGTCGGACCTCTATGAGGGCGGGCATCGCGTGCCATTCATCGTCCGGTGGCCCGGCCACGTGCCCGCGGGCAGCCGCACCGGCGCCCTCGTCTCCCAGGCCGATCTCCTCGCCACCTGCGCGGACCTCGTCGGGGCCACGCTTCCGGAGGATGCCGGCGAAGACAGCATCAGCCTTCTGCCCCTGCTGGGACCAGAAGCGCCCGCGACTCCGGTCCGTGACTCGGCCATCCACCATTCGGGCGAGGGCCGGTTCGCCATCCGCCAGGGACGCTGGAAACTCCTCGCCTGGCCTGGATCGGGCGGCTGGAGTAAGCCCACCCCGCACCCCAGCGAATGGCTCGACGTTCCGGCCGAGGATCTCAGCACGCTGCCGCCCTTTCAGCTCTACGACCTCGAGGCGGACCCTGCGGAGCGGACGAATCTGGCCGCGAAGCATCCCGACGTGGTCGCCCGCCTCGGGAAGCTACTGCGAGCCCACGTCGATGCCGGCAGAAGCACTCCGGGCAAGCCGCAACCGGTCGAGCTCTCTGGCTGGCCCCAGGTCGAATGGCGCACCAAGTTCCCTTCATTCCCCTAAGGAGCCCTTGCAACGGACGACCTCGAGCGGATACATTTAATAAACGGTGTTTAGGCCTTGGGGGGTGCGGCGATAGCGACGATTCGTTGTGGCCACACCGCCACGATCGGCCAGGGTTCTTGCTGCTGGTGGGGAATCACGCGTAGCGCGTACTGGAGACCTTTCGATGCACACGACGCCCCTATTCCTGATGGCGCACGTGGTCGCGATGGTCATCGTGGCGACTGCCAGTTCGCCCGCCGTGGCACTTACGCCGACAACGTATATGGGGACGACATCGGGAACGACGCTCGGTGGTCTGGACTATGGCCTCTGGACCGACAACTGGAGCGATGGCTACAGCGGAAACAACGCCAACTACGCCGGCACGATTTACTCGGTCCCATCGCAATACAGCGGCCGTGTCTATTTCGACGTCAGTGACCTGTTCGTCAACACGACCGACGGCAAGATCGGCTCGCTGACGCTGACCACCGGCACGCTGCAGAACGTCATGGCCACGAGCAACAGCGGCAAAACGACCCGGATCGGCTCAGGGTTTTCCAGCGTAGGAACGAGCGGCACGTT
>QWQL01000077.1 GCA_003670825.1 Planctomycetota bacterium | reverse complement strand
TCGCGTCGCCGGGCGAGGATACGCCCAAGGCTCCGCGAGCGTTCGCCGACCCCCTTCGCCTACCCGCCCTCGCTTACGGAGACGACGCTACACATAACTTGACTGCGCTCAAGAGCGCATTCGACTGACGGGTATCTCCGGCTCAGTCGCCAATGTGTGGCCGTGCCGCCTGACAACGCCGCACTTCGGCGGCCGCGTGGCGTCAGCCTTCGCCGAGGTAGGCGTCGCGGACGCGGCGGTCGGCGGCGAGCTCAGGGCCGGTGCCCGTGAGCGTGATCCGGCCCGTCTCCAGCACGTAGCCGCGGGAGGCGAGCTTGAGGGCCGCCCGGGCATTCTGCTCGACGAGCAGCACCGCGATGCCCCGTGATGCCAGCGAGGCGATCACCTCGAAGACCTTCGCCACGATCAGCGGTGCGAGTCCGAGCGACGGCTCGTCGAGCAGGAGGAGCTTTGGCCGGCCCACGAGCGCCCGGGCGATGGCGAGCATCTGCTGCTCGCCCCCGGAGAGCGTGCCTCCCATCTGGTTCATCCGCTCCCCGAGCACCGGAAACAGCCCGCAGGCCTCGTCGATGTCGCTGCGGAGCCGGCCGCGATCAGTCTGGGTGAACCCGCCGAGTTCGAGATTTTCGCGGACCGTCAGGCGGGGGAAAATCCGTCGACCTTCCGGGGCGTGGCCGATTCCCAGCCGCATGATCTCATGCGGCTTCCGCCCGTTCAGTGCCGCGCCGGCGAAGCGGACTGTGCCTGCCCGCACCGGCACCACGCCCGAAATCGCCATCAGGAGGGTCGTCTTGCCGGCACCGTTGGCGCCGATCAGGGCCACGAGTTCGCCGTGGTCGACATCGACCGACACGCGATCGACGGCCCGGATGGGGCCGTACCCTGCCTCGAGATCACGGACTTCCAGGAGCGGCATCGTGCTCACGTCTCCCCGCCCAGATAGGCCTCGATCACCTTCTCGTCGCGGCGCACCTCGGCCGGCGTGCCTTCGGCGATTTTCACACCGTGATCCAACACCGCAACCTTGTCGCTCACCCGCATCACCACGTTCATGTGGTGCTCGATCAGAAGCACCGTCACACCCCGGTCGCGGATCCGCTCGACGAGCCCGGCAAGATCGGCCGTCTCCGCCGGATTCATGCCCGCGGCCGGCTCGTCGAGTAGCAGGAGCGTGGCCCCCGTGGCAAGCGCCCGGGCGATCTCCAGACGGCGCTGATCGCCATAGGGAAGCTGGCCCGCGATCCGGTTCGCCTCGCCACTGAGGCCGACGAATGCGAGTTCCTCCAGGGCCCTGCCCTGGGCCGTCGACTCCGCCCGCCGATTGGCCGGCGTACGAAACAGCATCGCCATCACGCCTCCGGGGATCGTCCTGTCGAGGCCAATGAGCACGTTCTCAAGCACGGTCATGTTCGAAAAGAGCCGGATGTTCTGGAATGTCCGGGCGATGCCTGACTGGGCCACGACATGCGGCGAGCGGCGACCGCGATTCCAGACGGCGAGCGTGCCGGCGGTGCCGAGCAGCCAACCGAAGAGCAGCCCGGCGATGCACCGCCACCGGACCCGCGACTTGCCGGCCGCGAGGCGGTCGAGCAGCTCCTCCTTGATCGCCAGCTTCTCGGGCGTCCACGTGGCACCGGTCCGCTCCGAATCGGTGGCGTCGGGAATCGTGCCGGGCCCCGCCCTGCGGGCGGTCACGGCGGCCTGGAGTTCGTTACGGACTGCACGGGCCTCGTCGAGATTTCGCTTGATCGCCAGCACGTCAGACCCGTCGGCGCTGACCACCCGCCACTTACCCGCCATCTGGTCGATCGCCAGTTCTGCCCGAAAGTAGCCCCGCAGGCGGTCGACGGCGCCGGAGAGGGTGAAGGGCTCTCCGGTGATCATTCCCCGCTTCACCACGGCCATCCAGAGGCGATCGACGTCCACCGCGGCCGCGGCCAGCAGCAGCCCCGTGAGCAGTCCGATCCCGAGGGCCGACCAGAATACGCGGGGCGTGAACGCCCGCTCCAGCCGCCGGCCCATGAATCGCACCGTGCCGGAGGTTGGCGAGTAGATGCCGCTGATGCAGTTGAAGGCGGTCGTCTTTCCGGCACCGTTGGGGCCGATCACCGAGACCACGCTGCCGGCCGGAACTTCGAGGTCGAGTTCCGACACGGCCACAAGCCCGCCGAAGCGGATCGTCAGCCGATTCACTTCGAGCAGCGGTTGGCCGCCGAGCGGCGGGACGGAGCCGGGCATGGCCGCACGGGACTGGCTCATGGGTGCGCCTCGTGAAGTTCGGCAGCCAGCCGCCGTGACGGCACCAGCCCCTCGGGGCGATATCGCATCACGAGCACCAGAGCCAGCCCGAAGATCGCCAGCCGCCAACCGCTGAACGACAGCAGGCTCGACCCGGACGGATTGATATTCCACTGCTGGATCGCAGAATCGGCCCACGGCGCCAGCACGGTGTCGAAGCCCACCAGCAGCGCCACGCCGAGCAGGGTTCCCGGGATGCTGCCCAGACCGCCGAGGATCACCGCGCAGAGCACCATGATCGACCGGTTGAAGTCGTAGGCGTTGGGGTCGGCCGTGGTGGAGAGGCTGGCCGCGTAGAGGCAGCCCGCCAGGCCTGCCACGGCCGATGACATCGCGAAGGCCGAGAGTTTCACCCGGGTCGCCGAAATGCCCATGGCCGATGCGGCGAGTTCGTCCTCCCGCACGGCGACCCAGGCCCGCCCCAGCCGCGAATGCTCGAGCCGCCGCATCGCCACCACCACGCCGGCCAGGGTCACGAGCGCGAGGTAATAGAACCACCGCGGATCGATCGCGAAGGCGAGGCCGAGGTTGATGCCACCGACCGTGAGCCCCGCCCCGGGGGGCGGCACCGGGTTGAGCCCCTTCATGCCGCCGGTGATCTGCTCGAGGTTTCGCAGCGTGACCTTCACCACCTCGCCGAAGCCGAGGGTGACGATCGCGAGGTAGTCGCCCCTGAGCCGCAGCGTCGGGGCCCCGAGGGCCAGGCCAATGCCGGCCGTCGCCAGAACGCTGACCGCCGCCGCGGTCACAAACCGCATCTGAAACGGATACATCGGCACCGTGAGGATGGCGAACAGATAGGCCCCGATCCCGAAGAAGGCCGCGATCCCCAGGTGCACCAGGCCGGTGTAGCCGACCATCACGTTCAGCCCGAGGGCCAGAATGCAGTAAATGAAGAGCGTGGTCACCTGGCCGCCGAGCGCCCCGCCGAGCGCCGGAACGACCAGCGGCGCCACCGCCAACACCACCAGTGCGACCAGATCCCAACGCTCGCGAACAAACGCGAGCACGCGGTCGCGGAGCGGCACCGCCCCGGTTGCGTCGCGCGTCGTGTGATGCTGCCCCGTCATTTCACACCTTCTCCCTCGTGCCCCGGCCCAGCAGGCCCTCGGGGCGGAAGACGAGAATCACGATCAGGATGGCGAACACGATCGCCCCAGTCCACCGCTCGCCCACATACGCGCTCGACAGCGACCTCACGAGGCCGATGACGAGGCCGCCGACCACGGCCCCAGGAATGCTGCCGATCCCGCCGAGCACGGCGGCGGTGAAGGCATACAGGCCGTTCTGGAAACCCATCTGGAAGCCGATGGTGTTGATGTAGAGGCCGTAGATCACGCTCGCAGCGCCCCCCAGAAAGCCCCCCACGAAGAACGTGAACGCGATCACCCGATCCACGTCGATTCCCACGAGCGCCGCGGCGGCGGGATCCTGCGATACCGCCCGCATCGCCTTTCCCAGCCGGGTCGACTTCACGAGCAGCGACAGCGCGAGCATCAGCGGCACCACCACCACCAGCACCAGCAGATCCTTCGCGGTGAACTGCAGTCCCTCGCCAGCCAGCAGGTTCGTGGCCGGCAGCAGTTCGGGAAACGACCGATCGGACGGGCCCAGCCAGAAGAGTCCGACATTCATGAAGATGAAGGAGACGCCGATCGCCGATACCAGCGGCGCGAGCTTTGGAGCGTTTCGCAGCGGACGGTACACGATCCTGTCGACCACCACGTTGAGCCCGCCGCAGAACAGGCCGCAGAGCACCACGAGCAGCGCCACCCCCAGCCACGTGGTGGCCATGCCACCGCCGCCCATGCCAAACGCCGACACCAGCGAGAGCGCCAGGCAGGCCCCCAGCATGATCAGGTCGCCATGGGCGAAGTTGATCAGCCGGATGATGCCGTAGACCATCGTGTAACCGAGGGCCACCAGGGCCACGAGAGCCCCGTTGGTGATCCCGATCAGGCATTGCTGGAGGAAGAACTGCATGGCTCACCGGCCGCGTCAGGGTGCCGCGACGGCCTCCTCGGCGGCGTCGAGGATCTCCTCGAACTCGAACTTCCCCCCCTTGACCACGCTCACCGTGAGGGTCTTCATCGTCGTGTCGCCGTTGGCATCGAAGCCCCAGCGACCCAACGCCCCGTCGAAGTCGCGGATCGCCAGGGCCTTGTCGGTGATCGCCCGCCGGTCCTTTGTGCCCGCCTCGCGGATGGCGCTCAAGGCCACGCAGGCCGCCTCGTAGCCGTAGACGGCGTAGGCCTCGGGGATTTCCCCATACATCTTCCGGTACCGCTCGACGAACTCGCTGCCCTTCCCGGTCAGCTTCTCCGGAGGCAGCCCGCCGAAGGTCACGAAGCACCTGCCCTCGAGATTCGCAGCCCCGGCCGAATCGATGAACACCTGCTCCCGGCAGCCATCGGGCACCATCAGGATCCCCGTGATCCCGGCGCTCACCATGTCTTTGGCCAACTGCCCCCCCTTGCTCTGCGTGGTGCCGCCGAAGTACACGAGATCCGGATTCGCAGCCTTCACGCTGGCCATCAACGACTTAAACTCCTGCGCCTTCGCGTCGATCGAATCGTGGCCGAGCACCTCGATCCCAACCTCGCGGCAGCGCTCGTCGAAGAGATCCGCGATCCCCTTTCCGTAGACCTCGCTGTCGTCGAGGATGTACACGGTCTTCACTCCCCGCTTCTTCGCCCAGTCGGCCGACAGCGGACCCTGCAGGTCGTCGGCGGGAACCACGCGGCAGTAGTTCAACCGCCCCGTCGGCCGGTAGATCTGGGGTTCGCCGGGGGCACCAAGCCCGGGCTTGGTCAGCCCGACGGCGGTATTGGCCGGCGACACCATCAGCAGGTCGCCCAGGTTGAGGATCGGCATCGACACCTTCGCAGCCCCGGAGTTGAAGGTGCCGATGTAGGCGACCACGTCGGGATCCTGCAGGGCGCGGCGGGCGTTGGCCGCCTCGGCCTCGCTCGTCCACTGCCCGGCGGCGGCGGTCGAATCATCGAGGTCGAGGTATTTGATGCGAAACGGTCCCACCCGGCCGCCGGCCTCGTCGACCGCCATCCGGATGCCCCGCACGATCGTGTCAGACTGCTGCTTCGCGCTGCCGGTCCGCGGCAGGCTCGACACGATCTTGACGAGCGTCGGGTCGGCTGGCCGGCAGCCGCTCGTCGGCAGGACGATCACCGAGACGATCGCGACAAAGAAGACCACCACCACGGCTCGGATGCGGATGTTCATGAGCATGAATGTAGGAGTCGCGGCAAAACCGCGTCAAACCCGCCCTTTCGCGACCAGCCGCCAGCCGCGATGAATCCGCGCGTTGCGGAAGTCCTCGGGGATCGTGCGATTGGTGATCTCGCGGATCTCGTAGAGCGCAGCCAGCCGCTCGACGTCGAGATGAAACCGCCGGAAGTTCGTCGAGAAATAGACGACGCCCCCGGGCACCAGGTTCCGCGCCACCAGTTCCAATAGTTCGGCGTGGTCGCGCTCGACGTCCCAAGGCGTCTCGCTCCGGGCCGACCGCGAGAAGGTGGGCGGGTCGACGACCACGAGATCAAACGGCGGCTCGCCCCGGCGGCCGCGGTGCTCGAGAAAACCACGAGCCTCGTCGCGGACCGTGCGGTGCCGCCCCGCATCCTTGAAGGCGTTCCGCGAGAGGTTCGTCCTCGTCCAGTCGAGGTAGGTGTTCGAGAGGTCCACGCTCGTGGTCTCCACCGCCCCGCCGGCGGCCGCGTACACCGAGAAGCTGCCCGTGTAGCAAAACAGGTTCAGAAACCGCTTGCCGGCCGCCTCGTCCCGGACCAGCGCCCGGGTCTGCCGGTGGTCGAGAAACAGCCCGGTGTCGAGGTAGTCGGAGAGGTTCACCTCAAACTCCAGCCCCCCTTCCTTCACCGTCAGCAGTGTCTTGCGGGCATCGAGCTTCTGGTACTGCCCGCCGCCGCGCTGCCGCCGCCGCACCTTGAGAAACGTCTGGTTGGGAGGCACGCCCAGTTCGTCCGCCGCCGCCTCGATCATCCGGTCGAGCCAGACGTCGTGCTCGATCTCGGTCCGCTCGTGCGGCCGGTCATACTCGGAGGCATGCAGCCAGCCCGCGTACCAGTCGATCGCCAGCGGGATCTCCGGGATGTCGCGATCGTAGATGCGGAAGGCCTCGATGCCCTGACGCCGGGCCCACTTCGCGAGGTGCTTGTATCGCTTGGCAAGCCGGCGGCGGAAGTCGCCGATCTGGTCGGCAACGGCCCGGGTGCGCGGCCGGCTGGGCGCGACGCCGGGGACGGGCGTTGTGTTGGACTCAGATATCGCGACGTCGGCGAGGGGCGTTGTGGTGGAGTCAGCGCGCGCGACTCCGGCGAGCGGCTTTGCGGTGGACTCAGAGAGCGCGACGCCGGCGAGGGGCGTTGTGGTGGAGTCAGCGAGCGCGACTCCGGTGAGGGGCTTTGTGTTGGACTCAGAGAGCGCGACGCCGGGTGCGACGACGGCGCCGGGACGGTCGGAGTCTCCTCGCCGGGATCTTTCGCCGTCAGGTCCCTTGGAGCTGCGTTCCTCCTCAGGGCGAAATCTCCAAGGCTCGTCGAGCTCCGCCCGATCCCGGCTGGCGTCGGTGACGGTTTCAGCAGAGACAGGGGGAGCAGAGACAGGGGGAGCGGAGGCGGAGGGAGCTGGAGCTGGAGCTGGAGCTGGGGCGGAGGGTGGGAGTTCGGTCCGGTTTTCCGCCTCGAGGGAAGGTCTAGATGGTGGGGAGGGTGTCGCCCGTTCGCGGAGCGTGAGTTCGAGCAGCCGGCAGGGGATCGGGCCGTTCATCAAGGGGATGCGGTACACGGGGCGGAGGCCGAGGTGCGTCGCCGCGGGCGTGTCGGCGGCGAGGATTGCGGCCCGCCAACCGCCGCACCGGGCCACCAGCCAGTCGCCCAGGCGGCGAAACAACGCGCCGGCACGGGGCAACGGCAGACGTTCGCCGTACGGAGGATTCGTCAGCACCAGGCCGGCAGCGGCCGCGGGCCGCACGTCCTCGAAATGCCGCTGTTCGATCGCGATCGACCCGGCCACGCCCGCCGCTACCGCGCAGGCCTGCGC
>QWQL01000206.1 GCA_003670825.1 Planctomycetota bacterium | reverse complement strand
TGTCTTCTTCTTCCTCGTCTTCGTCTTCGTCTTCGTCGTCATCCTCTTCATCGTCATCTTCCCAGTCGTCATCTTCGTCTTCCCAGTCTTCGTCTTCTTCGTCCTCTTCCTCGTCATCCTCTTCTTCTTCGTCCTCTTCCTCTTCTTCTTCCTCGTCCTCTTCCTCGTCGTCCTCGTCCTCAACCTCCTCCCACTCCTCGTCCTCTTCTTCGTCTTCCTCGTCCTCGTCCTCGTCCTCGTCGTCGTCTTCATCCTCCTCGTCGTCGAAGTCGTCATCCTCATCGGCGGCGGAGGTGACGTCGGCGGGAAGGCTCCACTCCGTTGCGAGGATGATGGATGGGCTCACGGGAGCCAGAACGGCAGTCGGTTCACCTGCGGTGCCGCAGATCTCGAACAGATCCTCGGCGGCAAGCAACTCCGGAAGTTCGTTCCACGAGAACACTTCGGCGTCACGGACGTCCCGGTGCTCACGGCCACTTGCAGCGATCGTCACGGCGAAAACCTCCTGAAACTGGTCGACCACGACACGACAAAACATTTCTCTACCTGATCGTTTCAGCATCGTCCAATCAGCCGTGAGAAAAAAGTCGCAGCTGAGTTGGATCGTCACCAGACGGTCACGAGAGGCAGACAGTGTGTCGCCCGTCGGCGAGGTGTGCAAGTCACCCCGCAGTCGCTTTAGGGCTGGGCCGCGGCCCCCCCATCGGCTGCGGCCTCCTCGGCCCGAAAAAGGGGCTCGACAGCGGGCAGATCCTCGACTCGAGCCAGACCAAATGCGGCCAGAAATCGCCGCGTGGTCACGTACACGTTCGGCCGGCCCAGATCTTCGGCCCGGCCGCCGACGGCGACGAAATCGCGTTCCAGGAGTTGTCGGAGCATTTCCTCGCTACCAACGCCCCGGATGGACTCGATCTCTGCCCGGGTGACGGGCTGCCGGTAGGCCACGATCGCGAGCGTCTCCAGGGCGGCCGCCGACAGCCGGCTCGCGGAGGGCTGGTCGAGCAGCCGACGGACCCAAGGCCCGAAAGGCCCCCGGCTGAGCAGTTGGTAGCCCCCGGCGATCTGCTCCACGCGAAAAGCGGAGCCAGCCGAGTCTTGAAGCTGCCGCAGTTCCCGGATGAGCGACCGAGCCCGCGTTCCGTCGGGTAGCCGTGCCAATTTCGCCAGACGGCGGATCGACAGCGGCTCGCGGGCCAGAAAGAGCGCCGCCTCCAACCGCGCGAGTTCCTCCGACCGCACGTGGTGACCTGCCAGAGCGGCCGGTTCGGCCGCGACGGGCGCTCGCTCGAGAAGCCAGTGTCGCCGTGACGAACGCCGTGGCCGCGTCATCGGGCAAGCCACCCCTCCGCCGAGTATTCCTCCTTCCACCGATCCTCCACCAACCCTCACCAGGCAGGCCGCCAGCGTCCGCGATGAGCGAGGGAGCGAAGCCATGAAACGATCTCGAGCCGGCATTCTCTCGCCAGAGTTGATCACAACCGCTGCCCGGCCGCACCAGCCCCCGTGACCGACGGCGGAGTCAGCGCGGCACGACCGCGATCGGTAAGCCGCCGCTTCCATCCGTTGACCTCATCGCACAAGGCCTGCGTGGCCGCCGCGGGATTGGCTCCGCTGGCATGAAACACGCGGAGCAGTTGCCCCGAGTCGTCGATCGCGACGCTGCACGAGGCGACGTGCATGCCCGCCGTGCCGTTGAGCGGGCGGCACTCGAGCCCCACGGCGCCCAGCCTCTCGAGCAGTTCCTCAGCCCGCGGCTCGGCACCCGCCGTGGTGCCGACGGCCGGAGGCCCCCGATCCGCGACGGGAAGCATGCCGCCAGATGACCCGCTGCCGGCGGGCAGCGGTTCGCCCGCCGCAACCGTCTCGCCCGCCTTTCCTGGGCCCGCTTGGCCAGCCCACGACCGCACCGCGACCGCAAACCGCTCCCGCATCATTGCCCGCAGATCGGCCGGAATCCGGTGGGAAAACATGGCGGCCGCCGGAACGACGAGCATGCAGACGCAGAGCAGTGCGGATCGAAACTTCATAAGCGAGTGAACGCCGGGGGGTGAGGAGGCTAACGACCACCTGATCCCGGAACAACGGCAAATCCAGCGGCCTCTCCGGAAGATGCGCGGCCTGCGGGCTTCACGCTTCTGAGCGCCCGGGGCGTCAGTTTCCGGCCGGATCACCAGAGACGATGATTCGCCGTGGCTCGGGGCCGTCAGCCGGCGTCTGCGGATCGAAATACGCGACGCCCGGCACATACGTCACCGGCGTCGCCTGCCGGGCGGTCGTCACAAGATCGCGGATCAGCTTCGCGGCGAGCATCTTCTCGAGTTTCGGCCGCACCACATCCAGGCCGATGCGGCCCGGCTCCACGTCGGTCACCTTCGCGAGGTGCACACCGTAGGGCGTGACGAACGGCTTCGAGACCTCCCCCTTAGCCAGCGTAAACACCGGCCGGGAGAACACGTCGACCAGCGGGCCTTCGCGTTCGATCCAGCCGATGTCACCGCCACGATGCCGGCTCGGGCCTGAGGACTGCCCGCGGGCTGCGTCCTCAAACGTGGTGCGGCCCTGAAGGATGTCTCGCCTGACCCCCTCGGCCTGCTGTATCCGCCGCGCGATTGCATCGGTATCGATGATGTCAGGGCGGAGGAGGATGTGGCTGACCCGCAGCCGGGTACCGTCGAAGTCGCGACGCTTGGCCTTGAAAAACTCATCGATCGCCTCGGGGGTCATCCGCAAACGCACGAACTTTTCGAGCGCGATTTCGAGCCTCACCTGCTCGCTGATGCTGCGCTCGTCTCGTCCCGACTCCGTAAGAAATGCCTGCATCGACGTGCCGCGGGCGGCGAGCTGGCCCCCGAGCTTCTCGACCGCCGCCTGCACCTCCACGTCGGCCACCTCGACAAGTTGGCGGGCCAGTTCCCTCCGCAGCAAGGCTTCGTCGACGAGCTGCTCGAGCACCGAGGCCTCGATCCTCATCCGCTGCTCCGGCGATGGCTTGGAGCCCGGATGGAGGCGACGGATCACCGCGTCGATCGACGAACGGTTGATCATGACGTCATCGATGATGGCCACCGGCACGGTGCCATCGGCGGAGGCCGGTGCGTCGTCTGCCGCGGCCGCGACCCGCCACGCCATGCCAGCGATGATACAAGAGACAATGCCCGCAAAGGTTGCAACCAAGCTTGCAGGGCGTCGTGCTTGAGGTGTGGCGGCCACGTTCAGTTTCTCCCTCCGTGTGTGGCCTGTATGGTACGCGACGGCCGGGGCCGCCAGAAGCCAGGGTCGCCGCCGCTAGCGGATCGAGACGGCGACGGCGAGAATGCCCTACCCCCCGGCCTTCCCTCCGACACCAGGCGTGCTGCTCTCACGATGTCCCGAATCGCCATCAGCCTGTGCGGTGAAGGCCGCGGCCACGCAACCCGCGTGAGCACGCTCGTCGACCGTCTCGCTCCAGACCACGAGATCCTCATCTGGACGTCGGCCGATGCCCTCGAGTTTCTCCGCAGCCGGTTCGCAACCGAATATCCGCGAGTGCGGATCGAGGAGATCGCAGGCGTAGTCTTCGAATACAGCGGCGGACGTCTCGACGTGATGAAGTCGATCGCCGCGGGGCTCGACTACCAGGCCCGCCAGCTCGGGCCGCTCGTGGACCGCATGCTCGTCGAACTGGAGGCCTTCCAGGCCGACGTCGCGATCTCCGACTTCGAGCCCGCGCTGCCCCGCGCGGCCGGCCGGATGAATATTCCGCTCATCAGCATCGACCACCAGCATTTCCTCCTCGCCTACGACCTCGACGCCTTGCCGTGGTCGCTGCAGTGGAACGCCTGGTTCATGAGCCACGCGGTCTGGATGTATGTGCTGGAGGCGTCCGACACGGTCGTGTCGGCCTTCTTCAGGCCACCCCTCCGCCGCGGCTGGGAACACGTGGTGCAGGTGGGGCCACTGCTCCGGCGGGAGATCATTGAGGCCAGGCCGCGTGACGGGGGCTTCCTGCTGAGCTACCTGCGGCGGCACACACCGTTTTCGGCGGTGGAATCGCTGGCCGACTGCGGCATGCCGGTGCGGGTCTATGGCCTTGGCCATCACGAAGACGTGGGCCGCGTATCGTTCCACGCCGTCGATGACCGCTCGTTCGTAGACGATCTCGCCTCGTGCACGGCCCTCGTGTCGGCGGCCGGCAACCAGCTGATCGGCGAGGCCCTGCACCTGGGCAAACCGATGCTCCTGCTGCCCGAGCGGGCTCACTCGGAGCAGCTCATGAATAGCCACTTCCTGCGGTCGATGGGCTGCGGCGAGTTCTGCCTGCTTGAGGACGTCAGCCGCGACCGCGTGCGGACGTTCCTCGAGTCGTGCGGGTCGTATCGGGCGGCCCTCGACGCGGTGGCGGGCCGCCTCGACGGTACTGGCGAGGTGCTGCAGGTGATCCACCACCGGCTGGCCCACGCGACGATCGCCTGACGGCGTCAGCCGGTGGCCGCTACCGCGCGGACGAGGGCCGGCAGGATGGCCCGCATCGCCCGGCCACGGTGGCTGATCACGGCCTTGACCGCCGGCGCGAGTTCGCCAAACGTCCGCTGGTATTCAGGCACGATGAACAGCGGGTCGTAGCCAAAACCGCCCCGGCCAGACGGTGCCTCGGCGATCAGGCCGCCGCACCGCCCCTCGGCCACGGCCACGATCCGTCCGTCGGGCGCGGCCAGTGCCGCGTGGCAGGCATAGTGGGCGGCTCGGTCGCGGCGAGTGCGGCCGGCGAGCCGCTCCAGCAGCAGCGCGTTGTTGCGTTCGTCGATCCCGCCACGATCGCCGCCGGCCGTGGCTCCCGAGAACCGCGCCGAATGGATGCCAGGTGCCCCGCCAAGGGCTGGCACGACGAGGCCGCTGTCTTCGGCGAGCACCCAGGAGTTGAGCGCGACGGCCTGCTGCGTCGCCTTGAGCGCCGCATTCTCCGCGAACGTCGCGCCGGTCTCCTCCACGTCGACGGCTGCCTCGAGACCAGCAAGGGAGCGGCAACTGATCCCAAAGGGCTCGAGGAGCTCCAGCAGTTCGCGAACTTTACCCTGGTTGGTGGTGCCGAGAACGAGCATGGGGCTCATCGCCGCCCGGCCGGCCCGCGGGGCACGTCGATTGGCTTGGGCTGGACGTCGAGCAGAATGCCGTCGAACGCCCGCGGCAGAATCTGACCGCGGCTGAGGGCCGCGGGATCGGGTCCGAGGGCGGCAGCGATCCGGGTGATCTCGGGATTCGGCGCCTGGCGGCCACCCGGCCCGGGCACGACCAGCTGATCGATGCTCCCGACGCAGACGATGCTCGAGTCACGGTCGTGAAACTCCCAGGCAGGCCAGCCCTGGCGGCGAAGCGCCTCGGTCAGCCGATGCGCCTGGTCGGCTGCGTCAACCAGTCGGCTTTCCTGCTCCAAGCCCCGGAGCTGTGGGTCTCTCCAGCCGTTACCCTTAAGCACCTCGAGGAATCGGTTCACGTCGACGAGCCCGCGGTCTGCGGGCTGCTCGTCACCGCCGCCCGCGGCGGTGTTGAAGGTGCCGGCGCCTGTGAACGTCGCCACGCGGACGGTGTATCGGCCCGGACAGGCGAGCAGGCTGTGCGACACGTCGGCGTTCATCTGCATGACAAACTCATCGATCTGCTGCCGCGAGAAGTAGTCGGCGGGAAGCAGCGGGTTGGGGATCAACAGCGCAGCGTGGAGCGGTGGCTTTGACGCGGCGGCGGCCCCGCCGATGTGGTCGCGGTTGGCCTGGAGAAACTCACTCTCCAGACGATTTGCCTGCACCGCATCGACCGCCCGCGGCCGTAGTTGTTTGACCTTCTGCAGCATCTTTTGTCCGCGGGGATCCTCGAACGAGGCGAAATCGCCCACCAGCACCGCGACCTCGACGACCTGCCCGGCGTTGGCATACCGCATCCGCTTCGGCGTGCCGTCGGGATTGAGGCCCATGCCCCGCTGTTCGCCGGTGTAGTCGAAGGCCTTCTCGTGTGTGTAGGACGTGAGCCGGTGGCTGCTCCGGAGTTCCTGCACCAGCTTCCGGGCGTCGTCGCGGGCGCCTTCGCCGCGAAACGTCTTGGCCAGCACCAGCCAGGGTCCGTCCTTCTCGGCGAGCGGGTACATCGCCTGGGGGTCGATCTCGCCTCCGGAAAACCATGACGTGGGCAGCCAACCGCTCTGCGCGACGGCCACGGTGCCGTGCACGAAGGCCGACGCGACGGCGAACAGCACGATCGTGCCACGCAGCAGGATCGGAAGGTGGTGGTCAATGGCGGAACGCATCACGGGTGCAACTCCTCTTCCGATTCATCCAAGACACGGCGGCACGCGGGGCGGCCGGGCTGGGCGGCGGAACCGTAGCAGTGGGGGCGGAACGATGCCAGACTGGATACCCCTGGGAAAACTGGGCCGTCCACGGCGACGGCGAAACCTGCGGTCGGGAGACCACGGCATGGCGGACGGGCGACGGGCATGGGCGACTCCGCTGATCGCGGTCGTGCTGGCGGCATGGCTGGTAGCACTCGCCGTGCCTCCGGCGCTGCTCGTCTCCTGGCGGGATCAGCGGTTGGCGGAAGTCTCGAGTCCGCAGGCTCAGGCCGATTGGGATGCCTTCCGAGCCGACATGCGGCGGCAATCGGACCGCGCCGGGCCCGTGCAGCGAAAGGTGCCCAAGAGCGCCGAGCCGCCCGAACTCGTCTGGCTCCGCGACTACCTGCACCTGGCGATCATCGCCTGGGTCTCACTGGTGGGCGTGCTCGGCGGATTCCTCGGGGCCTTGGCCATCGGCATGACGCGAACCGCGTCAGCGGCCCAGGATCAGCCGCCCGGTGGCCGCGACCACAAGAAATAACACGATGGTGATGCCCAGCACGCCGAGGAACGAAGACACGGCTGACTCCCGAAAACCCGCAGTGAAACCCGCGGGTCTATCCCGCGCTGTTTCGGGATCCTAGTGGGCTACCTCCCGCCCCACAAGCCGGATGCGGCGGTCTGGTCAGCCGCCCAGAGACCGGCGAAACACGTCTTCCGAGACGGTCGTGCGACCGGCCCGACCGACGTCGTCGAGCGTCCGCCGCTGTCCCGTGGTGTGCCAGGGGGTGACGTCTTCGAGCTCCGGCATGATCTCTAAAATCTGCTCGATCAGCATCGTCACCATTCGGGCCACAGGCTGCTCCTGCGTGCGCTCGCGGATGGCAGCGGCGGTCTTCATCAGTTTGACCATCCGGGATCGCTCGAGCACCGGACCGGAGAGTTGACCCTCGCCCTCGACGAGCAGTTCGGCCACGGGCACCTCGAGCACCTGCTGCCACCGCAGCAGTTCGGAGAGCCGCAGATCGCAGTCAGGCTGCTCCTGCCGGCGAACGAGGGGCAGCGACACCCCCAGCCGACGGGCGACGTTGCGGAGGGTCACGCCCTGTCGCTGCCGCACCTCCGAAATCCGGTGCAGGCTCGGCTGCTGGCA
>QWQL01000145.1 GCA_003670825.1 Planctomycetota bacterium | reverse complement strand
TCGGCCAAGAAGTCTTTGCCCACTGGCTTCGGGATGTACAACGAGTTTTGGTCGGCTATCATCCTCCCTTTCATGGAGGAACAGCCGCTCTACGACACGCTGGCCTGGCTCGACCCACCCATCGGCATGTGGAGCAAGCCGACCCACCCCAACCGCACCGCGTGCGAGACGGTGATCAAGGGGTTTCGGTGCCCGAGCATGGATCAGCCGGAGCACATCAAGTCGGCTGATGACACGATGGCCTACCCGATTCTTCAGCGGGTGCCCGTGAGCTACCGGGGCGTCGCCGGGGCGAAGATTTCCTCGGATACACCGGGAGCCATGCCGTCCGGTTATCAGGCGTCCAATGGCTACTGCTCGCTCCGCGACGTCGATCTCTGCGACGGGGTGCTCGTTGGCGCACGCAAGCTCGACCGGCCCACGCAGGGCGTCCGGCTCAGCGAGATCAAGGACGGCACGTCGAAGACCCTGGCCGTCGGCGAGAGTTACACGCGGCAGCAGTTGGCGAAGGACGGCAACCGCATGGACTTCTGGGCGCTGTTCGGGCCGCAGATGGGTACTTGGAAGCCCGGGGCGAAGTCCGGCAGTGAGTTCACCGAGGGGCTGGCGTCGGCCGTCGTTCAGATCAACACGCTGCGGACCGAGGAACAACGTATGCAGAGCAATCCATCCTACGTGGGCTCGGACGGAAAGCTTTTGGAGATGGCGTTCGGGAGTTATCACCCGTCCGGTGCCGGCTTTGCGTTTGCCGACGGATCGGTGCAATGGCTCAACGACAATCTCGATCTTGCCACGTTTCAGGCACTCGCAACCCGTCAGGGGGGTGAGGTATCGGGAAACTATTGACGAGGTTTGTTGCGGTGTGCTGCCGGTGTCGGGAGCCGGCTCGGAAAACGCCGTTTCTTCACGCTCCACAAGAGCGTCATCGTCCTTGAGGAGAAGCAGTCTGATGCGTCCATTCCTGGTGTCGGCGGCTGTCCTGGCATATGCATGGGGCATGGAAGGTGCGCGTCGCAGTGTGGCCGACGACGCCACGAGGCCGCTCGTCTCCTTCACCACGCGGACGCTCGCCGGGGAGTTCTTCGCCGAGGGGGCGGGCGTCGGCGACTTCAATCACGATGGAACTCCCGACGTGGTGGCCGGGCCGTTCTGGCTTGCGGGGCCGACGTTCGTCGAGCGGCACGAGTTTGCCGCCGCGAAGCCGTTCGATCCGCACGGCTATTCCGACGCCTTCTTCGCCTGGGGCCTCGGCTGGTCAAAGCAGGCGCAGGCGGCCGATGCCACGGGCGACGGACTGCCCGACGTGGTGGTGGCCAACAAGAAGGGCATCTTCGTCCACGAGCAGCGGCGCGACATGGTGCCGCTTGAGCGGCGGGAAGACGTCCAGCCCCGGAAGCGGCTGCCGCTGGCCGACGGGCTCAGCCCCGAAGCGGCGGCCAGGGCGATGTCGGTGCCGCCGGGCTTTTCCGTGAAGCTGCTGGCCGCGGAGCCCGACGTGTGCCAGCCGATCGCAATGTGCTTCGACGACCGGGGCCGGCTCTGGGTGGCCGAGGCCTATTCCTATCCGCGACGGGTGGCTCCCGACGAGGCCCGCGACCGGATCCTGATTCTCGAAGACACCGACGGCGACCATGTGCTCGACAAGCGAACGGTCTTCAAGGAGGGGCTGAACCTCGTCAGCGGTCTCGAGGTCGGCTTCGGCGGCGTGTGGGTCGGCGCGGCGCCGGAGTTGCTCTTCATTTCCGACGCCAACGGCGACGACGTGCCCGACGGTGAGCCCCGGGTGCTGCTCGACGGCTGGGGGTGGCAGGACACGCACGAGACGCTCAACGCCTTCACGTGGGGGCCCGACGGCTGGCTCTACGGCTGCCACGGCGTGTTCACGCACTCAGCCGTCGGCAAGCCTGGCACGGCCGATGGCGATCGCGTGAAGCTCAACGCCGGCATCTGGCGGTATCACCCGGTGCGGCACGAGTTCGAGGTGTTCGCGGAGGGCACAAGTAATCCCTGGGGGATCGACTTCAACGAGGTCGGCGATGCCTTCTCCACGGCCTGCGTGATCCCGCATCTCTACCACGTGATCCAGGGCGGCCGCTACCAGCGGCAGGCTGGCCAGCACTTCAACCCGTGGACGTTCGACGACATCAAGACGATCGCCCGCCACCGGCATTGGGTCGGCGGCCAGTGGGACCAGGCGGATCGGGAGGCCTCGGATTCCGCGGGAGGTGGCCATGCCCATGCCGGCGCCTGCTTCTACCTCGGCGGCTTGTGGCCGGACCGGTTTCGCGGAAAACTGTTCATGAACAACATCCACGGTGCCCGGCTGAATGAGGACAAGGTCACCCCGGTCGGCTCGGGCTACGTCGGCGACGGCGAGCCCGACTTCCTGTTCGCCAACGACACCTGGTCGCAGTTCATCGCGCTGCAGGTTGGCCCCGATGGCCAGATGGTCGTCCTCGACTGGTACGACAGGAACCAGTGCCACAGCGGCGACGACGGCGGCCACGACCGGACCAACGGGCGGATCTTCAAGGTGGTGTACGACCGATCGCAGCCGCAGCCGGTGACGGTCGAGCTGGCTCGCGAAAGCGACGCGGCCCTCGTGGGCATGCTGGGCCACGACAACGACTGGTTCGCCCGCCATGCCCGCCGGTTGCTCCAGGAACGGGCCGCGGCAGGGCGGCTCGACCCCGGCACGCCGGGGCTGCTCGATGCGAGGCTGGCCGCGGGCGGCCCCCTGCCCCAGCGGCTGAGGGTGATTTGGGCGCTGCATGCGGTCGGCGGGCTCGACGAGCCGCGGATCATGCGGCTCCTCGCCGACGCCGACCCGCTCGTCCGTAGTTGGGCGATCCAACTCGCCACGGAGCGGCGGGAGGCGTCATCGGACCTGCTCCTCCGCTACCGTTCGCTGGCGGCCGACGACTCGTCGCCGGTGGTGCGGCTCGCCCTCTGCTCCGCGCTCCAGCGGCTGCCGCTCGACGCCCGCTGGCCGATCTCCGCGGCGCTCGTGGCGCATGCCGAGGATGCCAGCGACCACAACCTGCCGCTGATGAACTGGTATGCGATCGAGCCGCTCGTGGCCGTGGATCCGGCCCAGGCGCTGGCCCTGGCCGGTAGGTGCAGGATTCCGATGGTGTCGCGTTTCATCGTCCGCCGCGCGGCCTCCGACGAGGCCTCTGCCGAGGCCGTCGTGACCACGCTCACGGCCGCCGATTCGCCGACGCGCACGTGGATGCTCGAAGAAATGGCCGTCGCCCTCGCCGCCCGCGGACGGATGGCCGCCCCGCGGGCCTGGCAGCAGGGCTACGATGCGGTGATGTCTGACGACGACGAGGTGGTGCGGCGGCTTGCGGGTGTGGTCGCGGTGAGGCTCGGCGACTCGCGGGTGTATCCCCTGCTGCGTCAGCGGCTGGCCGATCGTGACGCCGCCGTGGCTGAACGGTTGGAGGCGCTCGATGCCCTTGTCGCCGCCCGCGACGAGGCGACGGTCGCGGCGCTCCACGGTCTGCTCGATGATCCAACCGTCGCGAAGGCGACTGTCACGGCGCTGGCGGTGTTTCCGAGCGAGACGACGCCCCGCGTGATCCTGGCTGCCTATGCAAAGCTGCCCGATGACGCGAAGCAGGCTGCGATTGCAACGCTCGTCTCTCGGCCGGCGTGGACGCTCGCCCTGCTCGATGCCATCGGTACGGCCGCGGTGCCGCGGAACGAACTCTCGGCGTTCACGGTCGGCCGGCTGGCCCAGTCGGCCGATCCGGCCGTGCTCGCACGCCTCAACGAGGTCTGGGGCACGATCCGGACGACGCCGGAGAGCCGGCAGGCCGATTTCGAGAAGTGGCGAACGGCCCTGGGACCGGAGGCGATGAAGGCAGCGGATCTCGGCCATGGGCGGGCGGTGTTTGCGAAGACCTGCGGCTCCTGCCACCTACTCCACGGCGAGGGGGGGAAGGTCGGGCCGGACCTCAACGGATCCAATCGCGGGGACCTCGAGTATCTGCTCTCGAACCTGCTCGATCCGAGCGCGATCGTCGGCCGCGATTACCAGACGACGACGGCGATCACGAGAGACGGCCGCTCGCTGGCGGGCATCGTGGTACAGGAGACGCCGACCAGCGTCACGCTCCAGACACCGACCGAGCGGGTGACGCTCTCGCTTGTCGACGTCGAGAAACGCCACCTCTCGCCGCAGTCGCTGATGCCGGAGAACCAGCTCACCCAACTCACACCTGCGGAGGCCCGCGATCTCGTGGCCTACCTGCGGCATCCGCCGCAGGTGCCGCTACCCGCAAATGCCCCGCCGTGACGATCGCGTGAAATCGGGCTGCTCGCGTTGGACATCGTGGGTGAGAATCCGGCGGCGGCGAAGCCGCGCCTGCCGATTAACGGCGGCGTTGTCGGAGCAGCAACACGCCCGCCGCCGCTGCCATGCTCGTGACCGCGGCCAGCGACGGCTCTGGTACCGCGGTGACGACGAGTTGTAGGGTGTTACCCGCCGTCTGGAGCAGGCCTGAATAGTCACCACCGATCGAACCCGACGAGCCCGATCCAAGGGTTCCGAGCAGAGCCGTCGTTGCGGAGAAGAGCGTGTAGGTGCCCGCCCCGAATCCGGATACCGGGTTAAAAGTAAAGTCAGCGTAGTCAAGAGCAGCGGAGCCGATCTGGAGATAGCCGGGAACGGCAACGAGGTCGCTGCTGCCGGGCGTACCGAGCCGGAACGCTAAACCGCCCGCCACCGCCTGGGAGACATCGAGCGTAGCCCCACCATCACCGGTCACGCCCAGCGTGCCGAGTCCGGTGCCCGTAATCAACTGGCTCACGTTGAGTTTCTGCATCGCTAGGGCCCCGGTTCCGGATACCGAGTCAATCTGGATCCCGCCCGTGAAGGAGTTGCTGCCGGTGAGCACGGTCACGGACGTTCCGGATTTGTAGACGCGGCCTGCACCCGAGATCACGCCTGGAAGCGTGGTGGCGCTGCTGAGATGGAACGTTGCGCCGCTCGACACGGTCACGTTCCCGGCGATCGACGAGGCCTGGCCGATAAGCAGTGTACCCGACGAGACGACCGTGCCGCCCGTGTGGTTGAGCGCGGATGCCGTGAACCCGAATGACTGACCCCCCGTGACCTCCAACGCTCCTGCCCCGCTCAGGTTGCTCGTGATCGAAAGCGTGGTCTGTGTTGTCGGCCGGTTGACGAGCAACTTTGCACCGCTGGCCACCACGATGCCTTGCGTGAAGTTCGAGTCGTTGAGCTGGTCTCCTTGGAACTCAAGCGTGCCACTGTTGATGGCGATGCTCGGGTTAACACCGCCGTTGAGGCCGACCTGAAGGGTCTTGGTGATCACCCGGCCGCCGTTGCTGGCGTTGACGACCAGGCGGATTCCGCCTGTGCTGTTCTGGACGTTGTTGTTGAAGACGATGTTTCCACCTCCATCGGCCGTAATATTCACGACCGTCGCTGTGCCGGTGCTGACGGTGCCGCCATTGAAAACGAAGCCCGTCTGGGTGGCGTTACCGCCGACGTAGGTCGTCGGGTTGAAGGCTGTGTTGGCGGGCGTACCGAAGGTCATCGCGCTCGCGCTGTGATTGACAAACGAGATCGAGGTGCCCGAGGGCCGGATGCCGTAGTTGCGGGACACGGTTCCCGACGCCTGGGCGATGGAGGTCGGCCCCGACGTCGCATCCATGGTGATGTCGGACGCCACGAACAGCACGTTGAACGGAAGCGTAGCGGTGGCCGTAGACGAGTAGATTGGGCTGCCGTTGAACGTGTACTTCGGGGACGTACCGGTGAACTGCAGTGAGTTGATGAAGTTCGTTGCGGTCACGGTCGTGTTCTTAAACCAGAGCACGTTTGTCGCCGTGCCCGACGTAGAGCCCGTGCTCATCGGCGCCACTGGGTTGTCGAGATACAGATTGAGCACCACATCGTCACCCGCTGCCGGACCGCCGCTCGGCGACATTGCGGCTGTGCCCGTGCCCGGCCCGACCCAGTTCGTGCGATTCGACCACTGACCGGTGCCAAAGTACGTGCCGCTCAGGGTCGGGTCAGTGGCATTCTGATAGACGCCGTTGTCCCATGTGTACGTCGCAGCCGTGGCGGCGACGCAGCCCATGGCGGCGAGGGATGCCGAGGCGATGCGAATCGCGAGGCCACGCCACGGCCGGGCCGCGAAGAAGATCGAGATGGGGAGCGAGTTCATGAGCGGCCCTCTTTTATGCTGGCGGCGATTCAGGCTTTGAAGCAAGTGCAAACGGCACGGGAAGCGGAGCCTGCCGACCGAAACCATCCTCCCCGCGACCCTCAAACTACCTGAGGCGGAGAATCGCCTCAACACGACGACGGGCATTTCGTTAAAGATCCGCACCCATTCGTAACTCGGATCAGCGAAAGATGAGGCTGGAAATTTCGTTTTCGGCTGGTTTTACGTCTCGCCGTCGTCGATTCGTGCAACGTTGACGGATCACGGACGTGGTTTGCACACTGACCTTCCCGCCAAGTGCTCCCCCGCCTTTCGAAGGAGACTCCACCATGAACCAGAGCCGCACTCCCCGCCATCCCGCTGCTCCCGCGGGCTTCACGCTCGTCGAACTGCTGGTGGTGATCGCGATCATCGCCACGCTGATCGGCCTCCTCCTGCCCGCGGTTCAGAGCGCCCGCGAGGCGGCCCGCCGCAGCGCTTGCCAAAACAACCTCAAGCAGACGGGGGTCGCGGCGCTCAACCACGAGAACACGCAGAACTACCTCCCCTCCGGCGGCTGGGGGATCGCCTGGACGGGCGACCCCGATCGCGGTTTCGGTGCCCGCCAGCCCGGCGGCTGGATCTACTCGATCCTCCCCTTCGCCGAGGAGCAGTCGCTCTACGCCCTCGGCACCGGCCAGTCGGGCTCGACCCGGCAGGCCGCCAATGCGCAGCGGGTTGCGACGCCGGTGGCGAGCATGTACTGCCCGTCGCGGCGGTCGCCCACCGCCTATCCGTGGACGCAACCGTGGACATTCGTGGGCACGACCACGCCGACCGCGGTGGGCCGGGCCGACTATGCCGCCAACGGCGGCAGCACCTACCACCAGACCGGTGAACTGGCCGGCGGCACCGCCACGCCCCCGTGGGCCTCGGCACCGGCCGCGGGCAGCCAAAACGCCGGCCCGGCAGACCTGGCCAAGGGGAGCGACACAGCAGCCCAGGCGCACTTTCGTAAGTTCGCCTCCGCCACCAACGGTATCGTCCACTGCGGCAGCGCTGTAAAAATGTCGCAGATACAGGACGGCACCAGCAAGACGATCCTGGTCGGCGAGAAATACGTCGACCCCGCCGCCTACGCCGACGGCAGCGACGGGGGCGACAACGAGGCGGCGCTGATGGGGATGGGCCGCGACATCGTCCGCTGGAGCCGCGATGAGAACAACGCCTCGCTGCCACCGATGCAGGACCGGCGGGGTGCCCAGCACGCCAACTCGTTCGGCTCGGC
>QWQL01000108.1 GCA_003670825.1 Planctomycetota bacterium | reverse complement strand
TCGTGGTCGTGTGGGCCATGTCCCGCCAGTTGACCGGGCTCTCCTCGCCGAGCACGCGGAGCGCCAACTCGGCGATGATTGCCACCTCCGCCCGCGGGCCCGTTACGTCGCTGACGGGATGCCGCGGCGTCCCCCCTTCGGAGAGACGGATGAAGCTGAACATGCTCTCCTGCGTGGAGGGCTCCGGCTCCTCGTCACGGGCCAGCACGGGCAGGATGATCGTCTGTTGGGCCCCGGTGCCCCAGGCGTGGCCCGTGTTGAGCGACGTGTTGAGGTAGACGACGGTGTCGATCTTCGACATCGCGCTTTTGGTGAAGGAGGCGTCGGGGCTCGAGCCGTAGAGATTGCCTCCGAGGCAGAAGGCGAACCGCATGCCCCCCTGCTCCGCCGCGTCGAGGCATTCGAGCGTGTCGTAGCCCTTCGTGGTCGGCAGCGTCACGCCGTAGTGATGCTGCAGCCGATCGAAGATCGCCTGCTTGAGCGTCGGCGTGACTCCCACCGTGCCCATGCCCTGGATATTGGAGTGGCCGCGGATCGGCTGCAGCCCCGCCCCGGGCCGGCCCACCATTCGCCGCATCAGGGCGAGAGCCGCGATCGCCTGCACGGTGGCCGCGCCGTGAAGGTGGTGGGTCACCCCCATCGTCCAGGCGAACACGACCCGCGAACTGGCGGCGTACTGCTCAGCCATGCCGTCGATCTCCCGCCTCGGCACGCCCGACTTCGCCACGATCTCGTCCCAGGAGAGGGCGTCGAGCCGCGCGGCGAGCTCCGGCCAGCCGGTGCAGTGCTCCCGCAGAAACACCTCATCGACGATCGGCTCGGCCCCGGGGCCACCCCCGATCGGGGCGGCGCCATCGCTTCCGGTCGGCCGCTCCGCCTGCAGTTCCCGCAGCCGCTTCATCAGACCGTAGACGAGCGCCAGGTCACCGCCGACGTGGGGCTGCACGTAGGTGCTCGCGATCTCGGCCCCGAAGAGGAGCGCCCACGGATCGCTCGGCACGGAAAAGTTGACGAGCCCCGTCTCGATGATCGGGTTGACGACGATCACCTTTCCGCCACGACGGCGGACCATCATCAGCGTCCGCATCAGCCGCGGGTGGTTGCTCGCCGGGTTACCGCCGATCAGAAACACGCAGTCGGCCTGTTCCATGTCGTCGAGCTTCACCGTGCCGGCGCCGGTGCCGATCACGCTCGACAGCCCCACGCCACTGGCCTGGTGGCAGTAGTAACTGCAGTTGTTGACGTGGTTGGTGCCGTAGAGCCGGGCGAAGAGCTGCAGCAGGAAACCCGCTTCATTGCTCGACCGGCCGCTGAAGTAGAAAAACGACTCCGCGGGCGGTGTGGCCTTCAGCGTGGCGGCGATCCGCTCGAGCGCGTCGGCCCAGGTGATTGGCCGGTAATGCTGAGAGCCCTTCTCGAGGATCACCGGCTGCACGAGCCGGCCGGCATGCTCCAGTTGGTACGGCGAAAACGCCCGCAACTGCGGCAGTGAATAGGTCTCGAAAAAGGAGGGCGTCACGCCCCCCTGCATGTCGGCCACCATCGCCTGGAACGACTTCTTGCAGACCTCGGGAAAGTGGCCGGCTTCGTTGACCATCCCGCCGGCCTGCCCTCCCATACCGACGGCGCAGGTTTTGCAGGCGTTTTTCGACCGCATCGCCTTCCAGAAGCGAACCAGCCCCCCGGCTTCCCGGGCCTTCTTGAAGGTATAGAGGACCGCGCGTAGGCCGCCCCCGGTCGTCACCCTGCCGAAATAGCGTCCCATCGTGTCGTTCCTCGTGAGAATCCCGGTCTCGCCAACCGCCCGGTCACTCTCCGGCCGGTGGGTCGAGCAGTTGAATCTCCACCTTCCGGAACTCGATGGGATGACTCTCCGACTGCAGCGCGATCGTGCCGCCGGTAAGCCGCTTCTCACCGTGTGCCGCGGCGAGCGCCTCCTTGGAACGGCCGTCTTTCGGGTCGAGCTGCGGCTGCTCGTATTCCAGCACCACCTCGCCATCGACGAGGTGCCGCACCTTCCGGTGGCCGTCCACCTCAATCTCGACCGTCACCCACTGGTCGCCGCGGCAGGTCTTCGACTTCGAACTGGTGCAGTGCGTTGTAAACAGCGTGCCATCCATCACCACGTTGGTGCCGGGTGTGCAGAGGTTCGCGGTGGTCCGTTCTCCCGTCTCGGGCCCGCCGAGAAACTGCACCTCGATCGACGCCGGAAAATCCTTCTCGATCGGCATGCCCGCCGGATCCTCACCGTGAATCATCACGCCCGAGTTGCGGAACGCCCATCCCTCCCCCCCCGCGCACTGCTCACCGGTGAATCGGTACTCGATCCGCAGGCGGTATCGCGAGAACGGCTCTTTGAAGAACAGGTGGCCATACTTGTGGTCGAACGTCGGATAGGCGGCCGGATCGTAGACGACCTTCAGCACGCCATCCTCGACCCGGAACGTGTCGCCGTAGTTGTCACCCAGCGCCGTGCCGCGGATTTTCGGCGTCCAGCCGTCGAGATCGCGGCCGTTGAAGAGCTGTCGCCAGGGCTGATCAGCGCCGGCGGGCGGCGCCGCGGCAACGAGAATCATGAAGCCACACGCGATGGCGGCACGACAAAACGGCATGACACAGCTCCCCGTGAATGGCTCCGGCGGATCTTCCGCCGCGAGGCTCGATCAGCATACCCGGCCCGGCCCGCGATCACCCCCGCGGCGGGTCGAGGCTCACCGTCACGGTCTTGGTTTCGAGGTAGGGATCGAGCCCACGCTCGCCCAACTCCCGACCGAAGCCCGACTGCTTGAAGCCACCGAACGGGGCCGCGGCGTCGAACACGTCGTAGCAGTTCACCCACACCGTACCGGCCCGCAGCCGCCTGGCCACGTCATGCGCCCGCGCGATGTCGCGGGTCCAGACCGCGGCGGCCAGGCCGAAGGCGGTGGCGTTGGCGCGACGAACGAGCTCTTCCATGTCAGAAAACTTCAGCACCGAGAGCACGGGGCCGAAGATCTCCTCGCGGGCGATCTTCATGTCGTCTTTCACGTTGGTGAACACCGTCGGCTCGATGAAGAAGCCGCGGTCGCCCACCCGCTTGCCGCCGGTGGCACAGGTGGCGCCTTCCGCCTTGCCCGCCTCGATGTAGCCCATGATCTTGTCGAACTGGGCCTTGTCGACCTGCGGCCCCTGCTGCGTGCCGGGATCGAACGGGTCGCCCACGCGTCGCTTCCGGCTCTGTTCGACCACCCGCTCCACAAACTCGCCGTGGATTTTGTCCTCGACGAAGAGTCGCGAGCCGGCGCAGCAGCATTGGCCCTGGTTGAGAAAGATGCCCACGTGGGCCCCAGCGGCGGCGGCCTCCAGGTCGGCGTCGGCGAACACGATGTTGGGGCTCTTCCCGCCGAGTTCGAAGGTCAGCCGCTTCAGCTGGTCGGCGGCCTGGCGCATGATGATCTGTGCGGTCTCGCCCGAGCCCGTGAAGGCCACCTTGTCGATGCCGGGATGCTTCACGATCGCGGCCCCTGCGGTGGGGCCGAATCCCGGCACCACGTTGATCACCCCGTCGGGCACACCCGCCTTCTGGGCCAGCCTCGCCAGCCGCAGGGCGGTGAGCGGGGTCTGCTCGGCGGGCTTCATCACGATCGTGCAGCCGGCGGCGAGGGCCGGGCCCCACTTCCACGACACCATCAGGATCGGAAAGTTCCAGGGAATGATCTGCCCGGCCACGCCCACCGGTTCCCGCCGCGTGTAGCAGAAGTAGTTGCCGTTCACCGGAATCGTCTGGCCCTGGATCTTGTCGGCCCAGCCGGCGTAATAGCGGAGAGCGTCGAGGGCGAGCGGGATGTCTCCCGTGCGGGCGTCGCTCACCGGCTTGCCGTTGTCGAGCGACTCAAGCGCCGCGAGTTCATCGATCTCGGCCTCGATCAGGTCGGCGAGTCGCATCATGATCCGGCCGCGGTCGCGGGCGTTCATTCTCGGCCACGGTCCCTCGTCAAACGCCTTCCGGGCGGCGCAGACGGCGAGGTCGACATCGGCGGCGTCACCCTCCGCCACCTGGGCGATCACTTCCTCCGTGGCCGGGTTGAGCGTCTCGAAGGTCTTGCCACTCCGGGCGGGCACCCACTGACCGTCGATGAACAGTTGCGTCTGGCGGATCTGGGGGGCGGCAGCGCGGCGCGGCATGCTAGCGGTGGCCATGAGAAGGATGCTCCCGGTCGGTAGAAGTGGGGCGTCGGTCGGCAGGATCGCCCGCGGCGTGCGAGAAAATTGCCAGCGGCATCGTATCTGCGGTAGCATTTGGTATGCAACAAGTCCGGCGTGGGCGGCGTGCCCGCCGGCTGACGGTTTTCATTCAGGAGCTCCCAACGATGCGTGCGTTTATGGCGGCGGTGGCGTTGATGACGGCGGCAGTGGCCTCGGCCGAGGTCACGAGCGGACCGCAGGTTGGCGATCGGGTGGGGGCCTTCACCGTCACGAAGGTGACTGGCAATCCCGATGACGGCGTCGTCGACGGCAAGAAGCTCTGCTACCGCTGCAAGATGGGCCAGCGGCCGGTGGTGATGGTGTTTGCCCGGTCGGCCGACGACAAGCTCGCCAAGTTTCTCCTGAAGCTCGAGGAGGAGATCGAGGAGCATCAGGATTCAAAGCTCTCGGCCTTCGTCAACATGATCGGCACCGACGAGGAGAGCATGAAGAAGGCCGCGGCTGACTTCGTGGCGAAGCACGGCATCAAGCGGGTTGCCTTCGTGATCCCGGAAGACGTGGCGAACGGTCCCGAGAACTTCAACATTGCTCCCGACGCCGATCTGACCGTGATCTGCTACAAGGGAGGTGAGGTGAAGGCCAACCATGCTTTTGCCTCGGGCGGCCTGTCGGAAGACAAGATCGACGCCATCGTCGACGCCTCCTGCGAGATGGCCGAGTGAGCGGGCAATCCGACATCGGAACTGCCACGGCCCATTGACTACGCGACGGCCCGGGGAGCACTCCCCGGGCCGTGTGCGTTCGGCGAGACGATCATGACGTTTTCATCTGTCTGCGCCGGCTTCGGCTCCCGCCTCTGGCGGCTGGTGATCACGCCGTATGATCCCGACAACGCGTTCACCGCCTACGTCGACCGCGCGATCACGCAGGAAGACCCGCGGGCCCGCGTGACGGTCGCGGTGCCATCAGCGGCCGAGAGCCGCCGCGTGTTCGGCGTCGACGTGGCCAAGCGAGGCATCCAGCCGGTGTGGCTGCGGATCGCAAACCTGTCCCCCGACAGCCTGCGGCTGCAGATGGTCAACATCGATCCCCGCTACTTCACGCCGCTCGAGGCGGCCGGCGTCACTCACTTCTCGATCGGCAAGCGGCTCTCTGCATTCGGCGCGATGAGCTGGCTCTTCTATCCGCTGCTGATGCTTGTGCCGCTGAAGCTCATCACCGCCTACTTCGCCAACAAGCGAATGGACGACGAGTTTCGCCGCCACGGCTTCCACCTCGCCCCGATTCACGCCGGCGAGACGGCGGAGGGCTTCGTGTTCACGGCCGTCGATCTCGGCACGAAAATCGTGCACGTGCGGCTCACACCGCTGGAGCCGCTGCGGCAGAGTATTGCCCGTCTCCTGCGGCCGAGCACGGGGGCAGCCCCTGCGGAACCGCCGGTCGACCTGACGTTTACCGTGCCGGTGCCGGGCATCGCCGCCGACTACCTCGACTGCGACTTCGCGACGATCCGCCCGGCCAACACCGTCGAGCCCTGCACGATCGACGACCTCGTGCCAAAGCTCGAGGCGATGCCGGCGGCGACGACGAACGCCGCGGGCACGCGGCTGGGCGATCCGGTAAACCTCGTGGTGGTGGGTGACTTCGAGACGCTCCTCGGGGCGTTCGCGGCCCGCTGGGACGAGAGCGAGACGATCTCGCTGGCAACCTGCTGGAAGACCGTCAAGGCATTCCTGCTCGGGTCGAACTACCGCTACTCCCCGGTCAGCTCGCTCCATCTCTTCGGCCGCAACCAAGACATCGCCCTCCAGCGGACGCGGCACTCGATCAACGAGCGGCTGCACCTGCGGCTCTGGCTCACGCCGCTGTCGTTCGAGGGCCAGCCCGTCTGGGTCGGCCAGGTGAGCCGCGACATCGGGGTACGGTTCACGACCACGGTGTGGAACCTGACGACGCACCGCATCGATCCCGACGTGGACGAGTCGCGCGACTACGTGATCGAAGACCTCATGGTGGCGGGCCGCGTGAAGGCCGCGGGCTACGTCGGTGGCGTGGGGACTTGCCCGCGGGAGACGCCGCGACGGAACCTGACGGGAGACGCGTATTACACTGACGGCAAGCGGGCGGTGATCCTGCTCTCGGCCGCCCGGACCAGTTGACAGCCCGCAGGGCACCATTCTTACGCGTTATGGTTTCTCTCGATCGACTTCCCGACCTCCTCCACCGTGAGCTTGCCTCGGCGTTCCCCGACCGCAGGCTGCTGGGGGTATGGCTCTATGGCAGCCATGCCGCGGGGCGAGCCCGCGCCGACAGCGACGTCGACGTCGCGATTCTGTTCGACGGGCCGCTCGACCCCGTCACGCTGTTCGATACGGGGTGTCGGCTGGCGGCGGAGTTGGGGGTGCCCGTCGATCTGGTCGACCTCCGCCGGGCCGGCGGCCTCCTTCGGGTCGAGGCTACGCAACGTGGACGGGCCCTCGTGCCGCCCACGGTCGAGGCAGATTACTTCACAACCCACGCGGTCGCCGACCACGCCGCATTCGCGGCAAACCGGCGGGCAGCGACGGCGGCCATGCAGGAGAAGTTCAGTGCCCGATGACGTGGTGATGCAGAAGCTCGCGAGCATCGACCGCTGCCTGAGGGCGGTGCGTGACTACGTGGCGGGCGACCTCAGCCGACTTGAGCAGCCGATCGTGCTCGACGCCGTGGTGCTCAACCTTCAGCGCGCGTGCGAGCAGGCGATCGATGCCGCCTGCCGCGAGGCATCGCGACTCGGGCTGGGTGTGCCTACAGACAGCGCCGACGCCTTCACGATCCTGGAACGCGAGCGGCTGCTGACGCCGTCCCTGGCGGAGCGAATGCGACGCATGGTCGGCTTTCGCAACGTGGCGGTGCATGAGTATCGGCGGCTGGATCCGGCGGTCGTGCGGACGGTCGTCGAGCATAGGCTCGGTGACTTTGAGGCGTTGTGCCGTGAACTGGCAGCCGAACGCTGACCCGAGGCTCGATCAATTCCGAGAGTGCACGCCGCATTCCTGACGACCTCGCGGAGATTCCCGATGATTCTTGATCCCTTCTTGTCCGACCTCCTCCGGTCGTTGCTCAGCACCCGCAGCGTCGCCGCCCTGGCCACGCTCCACGACGGCCGGCCATGTGCGTCGATGGTGCCGTTCGTGGCCACGATGCACGACGGCCGGCTGCGGTTTGTGATTCACGTCAGCGGCCTCGCGGCCCACACCCGTGACATGCGTTCCGTGCCGGACGTGTGCCTGCTGATCACCTCGCCGGAGTCGCCCGACGTCCCGCCGCAGGCCCTGCCACGGGTCTCGATCGTCGGCC